>DAOVFB010000149.1 GCA_030668705.1 Candidatus Stahliibacteriota bacterium | reverse complement strand
AATTCAACATTCAAAATTACTAATCTTGACCCCTTCTTAAATAGCTGAGTGCTGATAGCTAATTCCTATCTTCCAACTGAGACAACGGTTTTTCTATAGGAAAAAGTATTACTATCACAATCCTTAACTGATAGAAAGACAACATACAATCCTGTATTAACCACATTCCCTCTATTATTCTTACCATCCCAGACCCACTCCCCCCTATCTCCTCCGTATACACCCTTTTTCTCTCTTAAAAGATGTGCTCTCCTATCATAAATTCTAACGGTTACATCATTTCTCATATAAGGGAGCCTGAAAGAAATTACACAACTTTCATCTAACCCATTTCCATCTGGAGTAAAATGCCAAGGAGTTACTAAAAGACCTACTTCTTCGGATTTATACTCGGCAAAGATGGAATTACGGTCACCAGGAGTTCCCCCGGACATTATAGATTGTCCCCAATTGGAAGAATTTTCACTCTCTATATTAGGACTTACCCTTTCTAATGTAAAATTCCTCTCTGTAGCACCAGCACTATATACGCATTCATCGATGA
Organism: Candidatus Stahliibacteriota bacterium; assembly: GCA_030668705.1. Classification (GTDB taxonomy): domain Bacteria; phylum Hydrothermota; class UBA3072; order UBA3072; family UBA3072; genus DAOVFB01. The sequence continues at coordinate 3,141 of DAOVFB010000149.1, read as the reverse complement.
GAAATCTGTTTTCGTCAAGAACACATACGGTATCGCCGCTATTTGAAAGAGAAAGACCCACAGTTAAAAGAGGCGCAGGGATATTCCCGTAATATGCGTAAAACCTTGAGGAATCTGCGGCAATAACCAGATATCCTCCCCCAGGAACATGAATGCCCTTAGAGAGGAGATTCCCATCAACCCAAAAGGATTCAAGATAATAATCATAGTGAGAACGATTGTAGAGTTCTATCCACTCAACGCTTTCCTCCGGGGCAAACATTATCTCATTCAACACCAGATTTGATATACCCTTACCAATCCTTATTCTCCTGAATGTGGTTTTATGCAGAAAATTAAAGCCCAGCAGGTATACACCTTCTTCTTCTATGATAAATTGAATCTTTACCATCGAGTCTTGTAAGATATTCAAAAGAGAACGAGAAATAAGCAACTCTCCCAAATCCATTTCTCTATCCCTATCCTCATCGTCAAATATACTTATAGTTCCACTCAGCATAGTATCCACCGTGTTCTCTATCCAGACATTGACACGTCTACCAGCCACATATAAAGTATCCAGAGAAAAATCTGGAGGAGAGTATATCGAATTAATAAAGCCAGGAGTTGACCCGGTAGTATCCCTCGAGCAACCCCAGTTCTCCGGAATGTCGGGAATAGAAGGAGAAACTCTTTCAACAGAGACACCATTCCCCGCATTGAAGGGATGATAATATGTGCTTACAGTATCTCCTTCAGGACTTATAAGGGCAATAGAATCGTTATTAGTCAATCCGTTCCCGATAGTAGTATTGGCGGGACGAAGCAACACACAGGAAGGCACTCCATAGGGCATATAATTCTCACCAGAATCCACATACTCGGGATCCATTATTAATGCAAAGCCCCCGGGAGGAATACTCGTCCCCGAATCTCCGGAGAGAGCAGTAAAAGTAATAATATACTCGACTGCATCAAAATCGGTAATTTTCCAGTTATGAAGATCTACCGCATCCACCCCATGGTTAAATATTTCGATAAATTCGTTTCTATCCTCAGGCGAACCTGCTGCACCATCACTACCAAGTGGGTTTGACATCACTTCGTTGATACAAACCGTAGAGATTAACAAAAAGAACAATTCCATACCCTCAACAATATAGAGATAAACCCATATATGTCAAGAAAATCCACGAATTTTTCCTATGGATACTAAAGACCCTTCCCACCATAAGAATTCTCGGCAAATGGCAAACCTAAATGACGTGGAAAACTCGTTGATAAATGGATGACGTTACTCTATGATGCTGAATATCAAGATATTACACTATCCTACTTATCCACATAGGTTTATCATAAATCCTTTATTCTTAACGGGTTAGCGAGAATGCCATTCCAGGATCATTGCGATACCCTTTAGACCCCTTTATGGTAGTTAAGGTTGAAAAAAAACTAAATCAATTGTAAATTCTGAGCTTCAGACGTTTAAATTTTTAGAGAGAAAAATTTAGAATTATTAAGATTCCGAGAAGATTAGAAAAATCTATAATCAAATTTGTTGACAAAATGTTGATAACTACTAAAAACCATTTAAGTTTTTGCTGCTCAGAATATTACACGAAAAAGTTATACACATTTTCTATATAATCAGGGGGTAGATATTGAATTATATTCTCTTTTCGCAAAAGTTGCTTACAGGACATTCCTCGCATTTCGGTTTTCTGGGTGAGCAGATATTCTGCCCAAGGGTAACAAGAAGGCCATTGTAAATAATCCACCATTCTTCGTGAAGTTTTTTTCTGAGGGCAAATTCTGTCTCTTCTGGGGTTCGTGTTCCTACATATCCAAATCTATTTGAGATTCGGTGGACATGTGTATCAACACATATACCTGGTTTCCCAAATCCAAGGGTTATTACAAGATTAGCTGTTTTCCTCCCCACTCCTGGAAGCTTAAGTAACTCTTCTAAACTATCAGGGACCTTTCCATCGTATTCCTTTATCAGCATTTCAACAAGTTCTGGGATTCGTTTTGCCTTTGTTTTATAGAACCCAACGGGATATATCAATTTTTCTATTTCTCCCGCAGTTAAACGTGACATCGCATGAGGAGTAGATGCCCTGTAGAATAGTTTTCTGGAAGCTTCTCTGGTAACCGCATCCTTTGTCCTTGAACTGAGCACTGTTGAAACAAGAACCAGGAAAGGATTCCTTGTATTGTTTGCAATCTCTGTAACCACTGGATCCTTCCATTTTTTATATTCCTTCCTGAGTACCTCCAAGACCTCAACTATAGTTTTATTATCCATGGTCAAATTATATGAGTATTTTCCGATAAAACAACCACAATATATTTCTAACATGATATTTACTTTAGTAATAACAATGAGAATGTGCGATTTTATTGTTGTAGCTACACAACCCGAAAGTAGGGTTGACTTATTTATTTTATTTCACTATAATGTTACTAAATTTAAAAAGGAAGTTTAATTAGATATCTGCAGGGCCGAATAGAATAATGAATTATTATAAAAACATAAAATTTATAGAAACATTAAAACATCTCCCCAAGCAAAAATGCCACCTATATCAATCTATATCTGCAATTTACTTAGAATATCTTCAGATTGAAGGGAATATCCACACCTAGATTTGGATATAGACGAGCAAGGTGCACTTAAAAAGATTGTTAAACAAAAGGAGGTATAAACGAAAGGAGTAATTGTACTTGCCTTAAAGGGATTAGTGGTAGAAAAATTTGGAAGAAAAGAATGGGTAGAGGCCCTAGGGAAATCAAGAATGGATAGTGGTCCTAAGATTTTACCTATCTCAGATGTTGATGATGAGTCTGTTCTGAATGTTATCAACTCACTCTGTGAGATCCTAAACATATCATTGACTCAATTGACTGATATGTTTGGTAAATATTGGGTCAATGTTTACTCGCAAAGGATGTATTCAGCCTATTATAAAGGGGCTAAAACGGCGAAAGACTTTATATTAAAAATGGATTCAGTCCATGTTGCTATGACAAAAGGTACACCTGGTGCTCAACCGCCAAGATTCGAATATGAGTGGAAGGACGATAAAACCTTGATTATGAAGTATATATCTCACCGTAATCTGATTGATCTCATGGTAGGGCTAATTAAAGGGGTTGGCA
>DAOVFB010000140.1 GCA_030668705.1 Candidatus Stahliibacteriota bacterium | reverse complement strand
TGTATTCATCATGTCATATCTGTCTACCACCGAGCGTAAAACTATTTGCAGATTTCGGAGTAGCAGACTCACTCTGCGTTGTTTTGCGCGAAACTTGTAGAGGCAATTCATGAATTGCCCCTACTCCAATTCTATCTTTTGGCACTAAACGCTCGCCTCTTGACTAATTCCCACATATCACATATCACATATCACTTATCACATATCACGATAGTCCTAACCAAGAATTAACGAATCCCTTGACAACTTATTCTTCACGAATATTAATAAAATAAAAAGGGGGTATAATGAACCCAGTTAAATTTTCTTTACCCGATGAACTTCCAGAATATCCAAAAATGCGTGAGGATATAAGAAAGGCACCGGCCAGAGATCTCACGCTTAGCAAAAATCAAATAAGAATAGCCTTAAAGAACGCCCTTCGTTATATACCGAAACATCTACATAAGAAAATAGCACCGGAGTTTGCTTCCGAGTTAAAAGCAAGGGGAAGAATATATGGATACAGGTACAGACCAGATGGTAGGATATATGCAAAACCTGTGGAGGAATATGAGGGTAATTGCCTTCCCGGGAAGGCAATACAGGTAATGATAGATAATAACCTTGATTTCGATATAGCGCTTTATCCCTATGAACTGGTAACATATGGAGAAACAGGGCAGGTTTGTCAGAATTGGATGCAGTACCGACTTATAAAGAAATACCTACAATCTATGACGAACGAACAAACCCTGGTGGTTGAATCAGGGCATCCACTTGGACTATTCAAAACAAATGAAAACTCCCCTCGAGTAATAAACACCAATGGCCTTCTTGTAGGGCTTTTCGACGACCAGGAGAATTTCAGTAAAGCTGCTGCAATGGGTGTATCCAACTATGGACAGATGACCGCAGGTGGATGGATGTATATTGGCCCCCAGGGGATCGTTCATGGCACATATATAACTATCCTGAACGCAGGCAGAAAATACCTGGGCATACCTGAGGATAATGACCTCACAGGTCATATCTACCTTTCATCGGGTCTCGGTGGAATGAGTGGAGCTCAGGCAAAAGCAGTTGAGATATCCGGTGGTGTTGGTATTATTGCGGAAGTTGATGAATCAAGAATAAAACAGCGAATGGAACAGGGATGGCTAAGTAAATCGGGAGAGGACATTAAACAGGTATTTAGATGGGCCGAAGAATACAAAAGGAAGAGGGAACCAATTTCCATAGGATATTATGGAAACATTGTGGACCTCTGGGAGTATGTAGTTAAGAATAATATAAAAATAGACCTCGCATCCGACCAGACATCCTGCCATGCTCCATACAGTGGAGGTTACACTCCAGAGGGAGTTTCCTTCCTGGAAGGCAGAAAACTGCTTGCTTCCGACCCGGAGAAATTCAGGGAACTTGTGGACAAATCTCTCATAAAACAATTCAATTTGATAAAAAGAGCAGTAGATAATGGGACAAAGTTCTGGGACTATGGTAATAGTTTTATGAAAGCGGTATTCGATGCAGGGGTAGGGGAAATATCAAGAAACAAGAGAGATACATCCGAAGGATTTATATTCCCATCATATGTCGAAGACCTTATGGGACCCCTATATTTTGATTACGGATATGGTCCATTCAGATGGGTATGCCTTTCCGGCAAGCATTCGGATTTACAAAAGACCGATAAAATGGCACTCGAATCAATAGACCCTGCAAGGAGGGGGCAGGACAGGGATAACCATAAATGGGTTAAAGATGCCGAGAAAAACAATCTCGTTGTTGGCTCCCAGGCTCGCATCCTGTATGCAGACCATGAAGAGAGAATAAGAATCGCACTTAAATTTAACGAGGCAGTAAGGCATGGTGAAATTGGTCCTATAATGATAGGAAGGGATCACCACGACACGGGTTCAACAGATTCACCATTCAGAGAGACAGCCAATATAAAAGATGGAAGCAATATAACCGCAGATATGGCCGTTCATTCATTCGTGGGGAATGCTATTCGAGGTATGACGATGGTTGTTTTAAGTAACGGAGGCGGTGTAGGTATTGGAAAAGCATTCAATGGTGGCTTTGGACTTGTTCTCGATGGCAGAAAACATATTGATAATATTATAAAATCAGCACTTGAATGGGATGTCCTTGGAGGAATAGCAAGACGAGCCTGGGCAAGAAATCCCAATGCACTGGAAGTAGTAGCAATGTGGAACGAGCAAAATAGAAACATAGCAAATATAACAATACCAAATATAGCGGATAATGATGTAGTTGAAAAGGCACTAAGAGAATCAGGGCTTTAAAAAATAAAAGGACAACTTAAAATTTTTTAAAAAAAACAATTGACATTTAATAAAAAATATGTATAAGATAACTAATGCCTAAGACATCTATACCAGATTTGGTAAATAATACAAAGATATCTTTGAATGTTCAGAGTAAGAATAAAAAAGATGTCTTAAAACAGTTAATTCAACTTTTCGAAATTGATGAGGAGCAAAAAGACCTTCTGTACAATTCAGTATTACAGCGGGAAGAAATGGGTTCTACGGGGATAGGCAAAGGTATTGCTATTCCACATACAAGAAGTATGGTAGTGACTGACATAATGATAGCAATCGGGCGTCTCGATAAACCGCTTGATTTTAACTCAATAGATGGTAAACCCGTTCGCCTCATCTTCCTCATAGTTGCCCCACCTTATGGCTCAAATAGGGAGTATCTTATCCTTCTTGGAAAGATTGCTGAGACCTTCCAGGATATCTCGGCAGACAAGAATCTCTTCACTACTACTGATGTGGAATCTTTTAAGGATGAGTTATGTAAACTCTTCGCACACAAAGATGAATAAACAACTTCTCCTACTAATATCCCTTCAAGAATTAGACATCCTCAAAAAGGATAAAAAGAATGAAGAAGAAGTCGGCTTCGAGCTTGAAGACCTTAAAGAGATAGAAGAAGCACGCGTGAAGCTAGTTTCAGAGCTTCCGGACCATTTATACCGTAAGTACACACGACTCACCAAAAGATATGGTAATGCGGTTGTTCCCGTAGTTAACAAGATTTGCCAGGGTTGCTACCTGGTCTTCCCCACCCAGATGATTTCACCTGAACAGAAGAACGAAACTGTTACTACCTGTCCAAGCTGCGGACGTATCCTTTACTGGGCTGATTAACTACTAAATCCTAAACCCTAAAACCTAAGACCTAAAAATGCCACGGCAAACTCACGGTTAAAGAAAGAGCTTTGCCACAGAGACAGGAGAGGGCACAGAGAAGAATTGTTTTTTGTTAGTCCAATGTCCGACGTCCAAAGTCCAAAGTCAAACGAAACCGCAGATACACACAGATTAACGCAGAGCAATATAGTTAAATAGTTGAGTAGTTGAGTCGTTGATTAGGAAAAACTCAATGAACCCAACGAACCCTATCCACGCTATAGACGCTATAGACGCAATAAACGCTATGAACCCAAGACCTAAAGGATAGACGCTCGACTAATCTTGTGGGAGAGGCTTTCCAGCCTCGATCTACGATTAAAAACTGTGCCCTTTGTGGTGAGTTTTTTGGGTGTGGCCCATGTGTGTTGGTTTTTAGATTCCAGATAAAAAGACATGTTGACTTTTTTATCTACGTAATTAAAATATTATAAATAAAAGAGGAGGAAGTGATATGGATGAAGATAATAAAAAAGCATCCATTATAGAATGTTCCTTAAATTACTCGCTGAAAGACGAAAGCGGAGAGGAGATAGAAAGTGGAAAAGCCACAGCACAAATTAGCAAAGAGAAACTCTCCCTTGCTACAGATTTCGGCGATTCAATGTTTATTTCGCTCAGAGACATTCTCCGGTTTGCCGAAGGAGAATACAGGATTCATCTAAGCCTCAATTCAAAACAAAAACTTACTCTTTGTAATCTTGGTTATCGCTATGACGATTTCCTAAGAGTTCTTGTAAAACTGCACAACGAATTAATCATGAAAGACATGCTCATGGAAGAGTCTATAAGAAAATCGGGTGTGGAAACGGCATTTGAACATCTTGACGAGGTGGGTATAGTGTT
>DAOVFB010000100.1 GCA_030668705.1 Candidatus Stahliibacteriota bacterium | reverse complement strand
GGCTCAACTAACGGATATCTCTATGCAATATCCGGAGGCGGAAACTTGCTCTGGCATCTTAATCTTGGGACTCCCATAACCTCCTCACCTGCCCTTGGTGACATTGATAAGGACGGATATCTTGAGGTCGCAGTGGGTGGCCTGGATGGAAACCTTTATCTTGTTAATGGTATCCCGAGTGGTGTCACAGAAGAAACTCCAGTAGAGAAATTATATCTTTCCAGGATGAATGGGCCCTTACATGGAAGGGTAATCGTTCACTATGGCATACCAAAAAGAACGGAAGTGAATCTATCAATTTTTGATATTACGGGAAGAAATATAAAAACCCTGGTAAATGAGATAAAGAACCCTGGGGTATATCAGATTGCATTAGAGCCAAAGGGAATGTCAAGTGGTATATACTTCTACCGGTTGAGCGCAGGCAATAAGAGCCTATCCAATAAGATGGTGGTAGTCAGATAATTCTGTAGAGACCGCAAATTGAGATTTTCTTGTGTAGGGGCGTATTATTATACGCCCCTGCCTATTTACACCCTTTTAATTTCTCGCAAGGAACGCCGAGAGAGCAAGGGCCGCAAAGAGAATTCTGTATTGTAGGGGTCCGATTTATCGAACCCAAAATGAAGGGCGTGATAAATCACGCTCCTACGTTTAAATGCGAAACAAATAGGGTCACGGCGCACCGTGCCCCTACAGAAAAGGCATGCCTTTTCACTACAATTTATTTACTCTTTGCGTGCTTTGTGTCTTTGCTCTCTCTTGTTTCTGTGGCATTGTTAGGTGTTTGGTTCATAGCGTCTATAGCGTCTATTGCGTCTATAGCGTCTATAGCGTGGATAGGGTTCGTTGGGTTTATTGAGTTTTTCCAAATCAACGACTTAACGACTCAACTACTCAACTATTTAACCATATCTCTCTTGTCTCTGTGGCATTTTTAGAAAGGATGGGCAAAGTTTACATACAGCTTACCTGTATAATCTGGTGCTATATCCTCTAATGCCCTGGCATAATCCACCCTAACCACTCCTATAGGAGTAATATATCCCAGTCCAAAACCCACACCGATATGTGGATTTCTTAACGAAATATCTGAATAATTCATCCAGAGGTTACCAACATCGGTAAAAAGACTGGAAAACAACCTTTTATAAACAGGTATTCTGAATTCCAGATTAAAAAGTAACTGGTCTAAACCACTCATCTTCCCCCTCTCGTCCAATCTTCCAATCGAAGCCTCTTCAAACCCTCGCATAGTTCCGTATCCTCCCATCTCAAGACGAACATCTGTGCTTATCTCTTCTGGTTCTTCTCGGGGAAATGTCAAAATCACCGAGGAACGGATGGCGAGTACTATGCCAAAGGGAAGAGGATGATATGATGCGATATCAAACCTTCCCCTATTAAAATGATTGTCACCACCAAGAAAACCTCCCGCATACTCAATCTGTGATAATAAGCGCAAACCCTTCCTTGGAACCATAATATTATCTCTCCCCTCGTATAGATAACGTACACTCGCTCTATTGGTTATATTGGGAGCCTCTAAGATGGTAGCTCTTCTAAAATCATAGAGGAAAGAAATTTGTGAATTAATCAATATGGGCCTCTCCAGGATTATATCGAGAGATAGGTTTGATTCTTTGTATTTTTTGGTAAATTTGCGCTCCAGAGCCGGAGAAGCCACGAGATTAAACCCAGAATTGAGCAGATACGATTCTCTATATGTCAATCTAATATCTTCCCAATGCTCCAGTTCTGGATTTCCCTTAAGCGAAAGGTCAATTACCAACCGCTGGAGATTCCCGAAGAGATTAAGATGCCCCCATCGAAATAGAAGCAATGCCTTGTTTGGTGACTCATAACCAAAGCCAACCTGGATAAACTTTGATTTGTCTTCTTTAAATAAAATTACAAGGTCAACAGAATCATCTGTAACCCTTTTTTCTTGAATATCCACATCAGAGAATAATTCCGTCTTGTATAACCTGCTCTGCGATTCATAGACAAGAGAAGGACGATAGAGGTCATTTTCTTCTATTTTCATCTCACGCTTTACTATTTTCTCCCGGACACCCTTCAACCCCTTAAATCTAACATCTCTCACCCAGACTTTCCCACCTTCACTTATTTCCACATCAAGTAAGACCCTTTTTGAAGCAGCATGATTGCCCAGGATGGTTCTATGGACCCGAATCATCGCATTAGTATATCCCTTCTCTGCATATTCCTTCGAAAGAGAGTACTCACCCGCGCCAATAATGGCTTCATCGTAGTAATCACCATCATTAACCGAAAGGATTCTTCTGATTCCTCTATCGGTAAAAAGTGTATTCCCCTCTATCACAACAGTATCTATCCTGCTCCTGAATCCCTCAAAGATATAATAAGTCATTTCTATCTCATTTTGAACTTTCAGAAACTTTCCCTCCCTTTTACTTATCCTCATATCAAAAAAACCTTTGCCTCTATAAAAACTAATAATTCGCTCTGCACCCGCCATCAAAAGCCTTTCGATATAAGGATTACCCTTCTTTATGGGAAGAAGCTCCCTTAATTTATTATCAGATACTGAGTGATTGCCCTCAAATTTTATCTCTCCAATGCTGATTTCTTCGCTCCTCTTTACACCCCTAAAACAAGATGGTAAGCAAAGAAGGAGTATAAATAGAAAAGGAAACACTCTTTTTACCATTCTAATTATCTCCTATTCCTATCAAATATCGCTCCTGTAGGGGCGTTCAATTGAACGCCCCTACATTATCAGGTAAAAATCTCCAGAATTCTTTCTCAAATTCATCGGGACTTCCATCAGGGTTTTCTTGATCGTATTGCCACCGTAAGGGGTTGTTGATAATATATTCCCCGATCAATTTAAACTCTTTATCATTTCTAATAATGTGTTCATAATAATTCCGCTGCCATTGGAAATCATTCATACCATTATGATTACACCACATTTTCACAGCACCTTTGAATGTTCGAATAATGACAGGCAATGTATTTCTTCTGGGTGAAATTCGTGAATAGAGATTATTATCTCTTTTCTTTGTAGGGGCGTTCAATTGAACGCCCCTACTGTTTTCGGTTAACACTATTATTCCATGAAAATGGTTTGGCATTATTATCGCTTCGTCCAATTCCACATTATCAAAATGGTTCGGGAGTTCCATCCAACATTTTTCTACAATATTTCCAACTGGAGACAACTGTATCTCTTCATTTGTTATATTTCCCAATAAAAATTCCTTTCCTTTTGTACACACTGTTACAAAATATGCACCTGGTTGGGAGTAATCATAATTCTTTAATCTGATTGAACGGCGATGAATTTCTTCCTTCAATTAATATTCCAGACTGCTGAGGATGTTCAATTGAACGCCTCTACCGTTAACACTATTATTCATAAAGATAATCTGCCACCATCCCAGAATTTATTCTTGTGATGAAAGCACCACACCTAAAGCGATGGAATTGAGCTTTATCTCTGGTTTATCTGCCCGCGAGAGCATCACAACTGGCTTTTTTGTCCCGAGGATCATACCCGCAGCTTTTGCCCCACCGAGGTACATAAGTGCTTTTGCAACACTGTTACCAGTGGTAATATCCGGAACAAGTATGAGGTCTACAATTCCGCAAACAGGGCTTTCTATTCCTTTTACCTTACAGGCATGTTCCGATACCATAAGGTCAAACGCAAGCGGACCATCCACCACGCATCCAGAGACCTGACCTCTCTTTACTGCTTTCTCTATTATTGCAGCATCAATCGTATTTTCTATCTTTGGATTCACTAACTCTATAGCAGATAGGATTCCAACATTTGGTTTATCTATTCCCAGTGAATGCATAAAGTTAACCCCATTTTGAAGGATGGCCATCTTCTCCCCGATGGATGGAGCTATACACATACCCCCATCAGTTATAGCAAGGAGCCTATTTAAGTTGGGTATATCAAGAACTACAATATGACTCAGGAGTGGTGCATTTTTTAATCCGTATTCATCACTGAGTACGGGCTTCAGGAAATCTGAAGTGGAGAGGGAACCCTTAAGAAGTATATCACCCCTACCCTCCCTGCACAATTGGACTGCCTTTCTGGCCGCTTCCTCTGGAGAAGATTCGCCAATCACCTCATCCTGGGAAATCTCCGGGAATTTACTCTTTAGCTCTGGGTCACCTACAAAGATTGGTTTTATTATCTTCATTTCCCGCGCTTTGATTGCCGAGAGAACCTCGCTTTCCTTATAAGCTCCTGCTACCACACATCTCTTTGGCCCTCTATCCTTTGCCTGTTTAATTATGTCATTCATTGACTTTACTGGGGTTTTTTTCATTTAACCTCCTTTTTTGCCACAGAGTCACACCCATACGGTCGGTTCCCACCTACCCCTTCTTAATCCCTGCTTGTCTCTTTTCTATTCATCTAATCCATAATCCATCTTGTAACTACTGACATTGGACATCGGACTTCGGACTCTCATAACGAACCCATTTCTTATTCTAAACCAGTTCCTTTATTTGTCAATAATAAAAAAAACCCCCTCAAAAAGAGGGGGCTTTTTTTAAAAGGGTGTGGTTCTATCTAATCACCACCATCTTGTCACTGACTCTGCTATCCCCGGCCTTCAAGCGATAGAAGTAAACGCCATTGGCAACATTGGCGTTCCATCTCACCGTATGGAGACCAGCACTAACTTTACCGTTAACAAGGTTCTTAACCAGTCTTCCGGTATTGTCATAGATATCGAGTGAAATAACCATTCCCGAAGGTAAGGAGAACTTAATCAGGGCTTCATTTGTCACAATACCCACTGGGAGAAGTTTCACTACTTTTCCAGGTTCTACTGTCCTATCGCTGATTCCTGATTCGATATTGAACCAACCAAGGACATCTTCCACCAGGGAATCTACAGCCACTCTGTCTATCTCCGTGGAATCAGCAGGATTCACGATGTAGTCAATTGGCCAGAAATCATTGTAAACTTTGTAGTTATCGCCAGCACCAGTATAGCGGTAGGATATAATCTCTCCAGTTGTGGCGAACATATTGGTCACAGCAGTCGCATCCAGAGAGTCATAATTACCGATCCAGGGTGAAGATGGAAGGATAAAGACCTGTCCAGATGTCTGATGTCCTATACCGGCAAATAGGTCACCGATAACCGGGTCAGAGGGATCACCAGAAGCTGTTACCGAAGCTCCAGCGAGCGGTCCATCATCATACATTCCCTTGATACCGAGGTATTCCCTTACCCAGTGTCCAGATGGGACTCCATGCTGTCCATAGTTAGGGCATATTCCAAGTCCGTAACCCTGGTCCTCGTCAGAGAGCCAGAAATGACCATTATTGTCAAGGAGCAGCTTTATCCAGGAAGAGTCAGAATGGAGGAGCGAAATGGCTGGGAAATCTTCGTCAAAGCCGCCAAGACCATAATTAGAACCTCGTCCTAATGCCGTACATCCCCAATCTCTCCATACAATGGTCTTACTGGTATCACCAGTTCCATTGGCATAGAAGCAGAGAACCGACGAATCAGGGTCACCATAAACTCCTGCATCCCAGACATCCACTATATCAGTATAATACTCAGGTAGTATATCTGCAGGGTCATTATCGTTTATCATATAGAGAAAGTGACCAGGGGTACCTGCCAAGATTGTATATGCAAAGGTATTAGATGTATCATATAGACCATCACTGGTCTTCCCAGTAACATAGTAATCTACAGTATCAGCTACATTTATCCCAGGAATATCCATTTGCCAGATTCCGTAGGAACTTGTGCCCGATACAGGTGTAGTTGACACCACTGAGTCCTCAGGACCTCCATTTGTTGAATGGTGAAGAGTAACCTTTGTAACACTATCACCAGGAGGAGAGAAATACTCAGCAATTACATTAACTGTCCGTGCAGTCGTATCATATGAATAGGGGAGTTCTTCGGGTATAACTCTAAACCAAGGAGGATGATAAACTCTTACATAAGCCCTGATAGCAAGAGCAGCATAGTAGTGAGAATACCATCCAGTTGGTATTCCAGGTATCCAGGATGGATTAGCATATATCAACGAGTGGTTTGGTGGGGGCTCACGGGCTCTCTCTCCAAGGGTTGCAAAGGAATCAGTCCCCATATGACCTATCTTAACTATAAAGGAACTATCCGCAACATCAGGAACCTCAGACCAGGGAATGTCGACCATATCCCATCCACCTGCAGCAGGGGGACTTGTGTCCACTTTATGCCAGAGCACCGTCCCTGTGGGACTCGGACCCGTATTCCCGGTGTTAAATCCCTCCCAATCAGTAAGTTGGGTACCGGGAGCAGTAAAGGCAACGGTCAAATCGTATTCATACTCGTCTGTCCAGTTAG
>DAOVFB010000166.1 GCA_030668705.1 Candidatus Stahliibacteriota bacterium | reverse complement strand
GGAAAGGAATACAGTGGAGGTAGAGATATATGATAAGGTTGGAAGATGCGTAAAGAGTATAAGGGATTCCTTTGATAGAGGAAAAGGTAGTCTCGTTATTCCCCTACATTCATTATCATCGGGTGTATACTTTATTAGAGGAGAGATAAATGGGGAGGTTATTTTCAGGGGAAAGGTGGTTCTGATTAGATAGAGGGATTCTAAGTTCTTGGTTCTGAGTTCAATGTTAGGAATATCGTGGTATGTGATAAGTGGTAAGTGATAAGGGATACGTGGTATGTGATATGTGGTATGTGGGAATTAGTCTAGAGTCGAGAGTCCAGTGTCAAAAAAATTTGGAGTAGAGGCAATTCATGAATTGCCTCTATGAGTTTCGCGCCATGGCAACGCAGAGTGAGTCTGCTATTCCGAAATCTGCAAATAGTTTTACGCTCGGTGGTAGACAGATATGACATGATGAATACAAGTTAAGGAGAGCGAAGATGTCATACTGTGCAACTACCGAGCTTGTTTACCCATGTTTGTCTGGGTTTAAATTAAGGGGGTGAGGTGGATAACACATATCACCTTTATTGAAAATTAACCGTGAGTTTGCCGTGGCTAATCTTTGGGGGGTTAGAAAACCCGCACCGTAAAGAAGCCTATCATAATAAGGGAGATTACTATCTTGGTCAGGGACCCACCGAGAATCCCGAGGATTGCTCCGGTAGAAGCCTTTGTTGCGTCCTTTATATTCTTCCCTCTTATAAGTTCACCTGTCAATGCTCCAAGGGGTGGACCAATCAGTATCCCCCACGGGGCAAAGAATAGGATTCCTATTATGGCTCCCAGGAAAGCACCCACCACCCCAAACCTTGTTGAACCAAGTTTCTTTGCTCCAATGGAACCAGCGATATAATCAAGGAAAACAGTGATAATGGTTACAATAAGGAATATCAATAAAAGATTTACAGATATGACAGTAAAATGCGTTTTCCATGCATAAAGGAAAATCCCTGAGAAAACTAAAGGAGTCCCTGGCAGCATAGGTAAGATACAACCAAAAACTCCAATAATCATTATAATATAGGAAATTATCAAAACGAGTATATTCATTTTATAACTACATCATTACCGAAAGAAAGGTGGTAAGGTAGAGGGTCCTCGACCCATCATTTGTTTCATTAATTTTTTTACCATATTGTATTCCTTTATCAATTGATTGATATCCTGAACCGATGTTCCGCTACCTGCTGCAATTCTTCTTTTTCTCGAGGCATTGAGCATTTTAGTGTTACGACGTTCTTCCGGGGTCATTGACTGGATGATTGCCTCAGTCTGGACGAGTTGTTTTTCATCCATAAGTTTTTTTAAATCCTGACCGCCCGGTAACATCTCTACTAAATCTTCAATAGGTCCCATTCTCTTTAGTTGTTTTATCTGGTTTAGAAAATCCTCTAAATCCAGTTTTGCTTCTTTTATCTTTTTCTGAAATTCCTCTGCTTGCTCTTTTTCTATTACTTTTTCAGCTTTTTCCTGCAAGGTTTTTATGTCTCCCATCCCGAGGATTCGAGTGGCAAGCCTTTCAGGTTGCAACAATTCAAGATCAGAGCTTTTCTCTCCCGTTCCTATGAATTTTATTGGCTTACCTGTTACCTCCCTCATCGATAGTGCGGCACCACCCCTTGCGTCACCATCCATCTTAGTGAGTATTATTCCAGTGAGATCAATTTCCTTGTCAAATGCTCCTGCTATATTTACTGCATCCTGTCCGGTCATTGAGTCTGCAACGAGGAGAACCTCTGAAGGTTTTACAGCACTTTTGATTTTTTTAACCTGGTCTATCATCTCTCTGTCAATATGTAATCTTCCTGCTGTATCGAAGATGAGTGTATCATATCGTCTTATTACGGACTGGGTTAGTGCCTGTTTACATAGGTTGACTTCGTCATCAAGACGCTTTTCGAAATAGGGGAGTTCTTCCCTTTTTGCAAGGTCCCTGAGCTGTTCAAAAGCTGCAGGTCTCTTAACATCAGCAGGGATGAGATACGGCTTCCGTCCCTGTTTTCTTAAGAGGTTTGCAAGTTTAATAGCTGTTGTTGTCTTACCCGAACCCTGAAGTCCCACAAGAAGAATAGAAGCTGGCTGCCCCGAAAGTTTTAATGGTTCCATTTCTCCTAGTAGTCCTATCAATTTTTCTCCCACAATCTTCGTTATCATTTCTGCAGGGCTAAAACTCTCGTATATCTTTCGGTTTATTGCTTCCTTTTCGACTTCCGAAACAAAGTTTTTTGCAACCTGTAAGTTGACATCTGCCTCAAGGAGGGCACGTCTGATATCTTGCATTCCCCTTTTTGCGTCAGACTCCTTCAGTTTCCCTCTACCTCTGAAGCTCTTTGCTATATTCTTTATCCCTTCCGTAAGATTTTCAAACATATTATAGGTAATATAGGAAAATTTGCGTCTATTGCAAGAGCTTTCCTTAAGGAATATAGTATAATGGTCAAATAGTGAAATGGTTAGATGATTGATTAGCGGGGTGAGGATTAGTTGAGAGTCGAGTATCTATCTTTTAGGTCTTAGGTCCATAGCGTTTATTGCGTCTGTGGCGTCTATTGCGTCTATGGCGTTCATGGCGTCTATTGGGTTAGTCAGTTGGTTTGTGGGAACGGGCTTCTGCCCGTGATCATCGAGGCTGGAAAGCCTCTCCCACAAGATTAGTCGAGCGTCCATCCTTTTAGGTCTTGATTTTTTTACCAACTTAACTACTCAACGATTTAACTACATTAATCTACGGTTCCATTTGACTTTTGACTTTGGACGTTGGACATCGGACATCGGACTAACAAAAACGACTCAACTACTCAACTATTTAACTGTATTACTCTGCGTCCATCTGCGTGTATCTGCGGTTTCGTTTGACATTGGACATCGGACTAACAAAAACTATTTAACTATATTACTCTGCGTTTATCTGTGTGCATTTACGGTTTCATTTCCGGGTACCGTGGACTGAATGCTGAAAGCTGATATCTCCCCACTATTGACTCTCGACTTCTTTATAAGGGCTTGACTTGTATTATATTATATGTATATATAGTGCAAAAAGATAAAAAGAGAGAACAGATGAATGATTAAGAATAATAAAGTGAGAGTACGTATTGCTC
>DAOVFB010000155.1 GCA_030668705.1 Candidatus Stahliibacteriota bacterium | reverse complement strand
TCAGCGATAAAATCGGCCTTTAAGATATCCTTATCTCTTCCATAACCATATTTAACCCCGATACAGGGCAATTTATTCTCGTGGGCTGCATTTATATCATGCAGGGTATCCCCAACTACAACAGCAAAGGATGGTTTTACCTCGGTTAATAAATCTTTTATTAAATCTGCTTTACTTTTTGGTAAATCCTTTCCTTTTATATACTTAAATAAATCTGCAATTCCTAAAGTATTGAGAACCAGGTTAATGTAATCTACATTTGCATTAGAGCAAATTGCAAGGGTATAGCCCTCTCTAATTAGTTCTTTTAATATCTTATCCATGTTATCATAAAGCTCTGCCTTTTCTGGTATAAGGGTTCTTTCATGATATCTTATTCTTTCTGCTAAATTTTTACGCTCTTCAATTGTTGATGAAGGTAGAATTATTTCGCAGAAGCTCTCCATTGTTTCACCGATTAAAGACAGTATCTTTTTATTATGTGGCATTGTAAGATTTAAATCTGAAAAAGCATTTTGTATTGCTTCTAAAGAGACACTATCTGTTTTGTACAATGTGCCGTCATGGTCAAAGATGACTAATTTTTCATTCAAAGATTCTTTATCTCTCCTTTAACTCTAAAAGATTAGAGTAAGTCTCTATTCCTTATGTGAAATTGGTTCCCAGATGCCAAATCTTTCCACATTGAAGTTTGTCTTTGCGTTGTAGTTTCTAATCTTTTCGTTAAAGTTATAACTCCAATCAAGATACTCGGAGTCCCCTCCACCTATGGTTGTTATGAGATAACTCTTTGGTCTATGTCCGATTGCAAGTGCTTTCCTTCTTGGCTCTGGAGAATCCGCTACTCCGGGGTCTACAGGAACCCACCCGTATCCTGGTAGGTATACCTCTATCCAGCGGTGAAATACAGGGTCAATATATGCACGGTCTCCTCTCTCTGAGACGGAACCTACATACCTTGTGGGCACACCGGCTGCTCTCATCAGGGAGATATAGACAAATGCATATTCAGAGCAGGAACCCTTTCCTCTCTTTAATACCTCTGGAGCAATATCCCAGCCTCCTTTTAGTTCATAATCTATTTTATCTGCTACGTAATTTAATATCTTCCTTGCAATCCAGTATGGATTCTTTTCTTTGCCAATAGCATTTTGAACAGCCTTCTGGATAAAAGGATCCTTTATTCTGAACTTTTCACTATCTCTAAGATAGGTTTTTTTTATCTCTTTCGGAATTTCGTTTAGGTTTTTTACTCTGTCCGGAAGGATGAAGTAATTTACAGACGAAAGTTGTGCCTCTATTACTTCCTTAACTATTTGGTTCTGCATTGGTTGTATGTCCTGAAAGTGATAGTATGCTACCTTCTGTCCGTATTGGTCAGCAAGGATTTCATCTGGCTCCGGAATAAATTCCGGCTCTTTTAATAGATGCTGATTGGGTAAATCGCGGGGGATTGCGATGTAAACCTTGACATCCCCTATATTTCCGGGCCCTGAGTTTGCTATCTCCCATTGAAGGATTATTCGTGTTTTCATCGAATCCTCTTTGATAATAAAATCCCTGGTTGGGAATGGAAGTAGAAATAGACTATCTTTCTCGAAATCGGAAACATATATATTATTATCCATTACAAAGATTCCGGAAGGATATGGACCGGGTGAAGGGAGTATATTGATTACTTCTCCGTTCTCCGGTTCTATCATATAGAGTTCATCTCTATACCTGCTTGTTGTCCAGAGATAGCCCTTTGAGTATGCAAGCCCATTAATCCTTCCACCAGAACCTTCTAAGGTTTTTATGATAGTTCCATCATTACTGGAAATACAATAGATCTCACCATTTTTATCCGCCACCCAGATATAATCTCCATCAGGGGCAAGCCCTTTAATAAATGATGCTGGAGAATATATGGTTCTAATTATATTCCCGTCCTTACCAATGAAGCATATTTCATTATCATTTGAGACAACCAGGGTATTTTTCAATACAGTAACGCTGTAAGGAGAATATCCCGGGGATGGGATGCTCTTTTCTTTATCTCCATTTTTCAGGTCATAAACAAAGATACTGTCAGATATGATATCTACCTGCCATATTTTCCCCTTCCAGACAGTAAAATCACCACTATAAGGTGTTGTGGGGATACTCCTATAGGTTTTCCATTCTGCATGGAGAACAATAGGCAAAGCAAGGGATATTAAAACAATCATGAAGATTACCTTCTTCATAAAGACCTCCTTTGGTTATTAACTTGCCGCAGAGAATAAGTAAATGATTATATGTACTAATATGGTAAACTTCATTCTTCTAGTTATTATATATAATAATGATTTGTTTTTGCAAGGCTAAAGTCCTACACTGTGGATTTTTTATTCTCTTTTAGTTGGACGGTTGGCCTGTTGGTCGGCTGGTATGTTAGGACTATCGTGATATGTGATATGTGATAAGGGATATGTGATATGAGATATGTGGTATGTGATATGTGGGGATTAGTCAAGAGTCGAGCGTCCATCTTTTAGGTCTTAGGTGTTTGGTTTTGGGTCTTAGGGTTTAGGATTTAGGGGTTAATCAGTTGATATCTGTGTAAATCTGTGTCTAATTCGGGGGTTAGGATATAGGATTTAGGATTCGGTGGTGTGTGTTTTTATCAAAAATTAACCGTGAGTTTGCCGTGGCCTATCCCTTGGTGGTGTGTTCTGAGTTTATTGAGTTCGTAGGGTTCGTTGGGTTCATTGGGTTTTTCCCAATCAACGACTCAACTATTTAACTATATTCCTCTGTGTCTCTGTGGCTATTAATCGGAATTTGTTCTCTTGCTTTATCATAGATTGTCAATATAATAAACGAAAGTTAAATAGGAGGAATAATGATTTCACATAAAGATGTGGATGTGAAAGAAGTCGTAATGGATATGGAGGGTGCAGAGGGTGTAGTCAAAAGGGTTCTTATTGGTCCGGAAGATGGCTCTGATGATATTATTATGCGCATATTTACAATAGGACCAGGAGGCCATACACCAAGGCATACCCACCCATTTCCTCATATAGTTAAATGGATATCAGGTAGAGGTATTATAATTGATGGAGAAGGTAGAGAGAATGAAATGACAGTTGGCATGAGTGCCTTTGTAGAAGGGGGAGAAGAACACCAATTCAAAAATTCTTTTGATGATGATTGCTCTTTCCTCTGTATAATACCGAACCTTGAAAAATAGGAGAAATAGATGGACTTTGACAAGAGAAAGATTGTAGGTTTCTTTTCAGTATTAGTTGTTTTACTCGGCATGTATCTATACACCATTGCACCCACTGTGTCCCTCTGGGATTGCGGAGAATTTATTGCCTGTTCACACATACTTGGGGTTCCTCATCCGCCCGGAACGCCCTTTTTTATACTTATTGGCAGGATATTTGATATACTATTTCCCTTTGGTGAGGTAGCAAAGCGGGTAAACTTTC
>DAOVFB010000096.1 GCA_030668705.1 Candidatus Stahliibacteriota bacterium | reverse complement strand
AGTGGAAATCCATGGAGCCCACCATTGGATACTACATCTGTTATAGTTAAGGATAATGTAAGCGGTAATGGTTTACTCCACCATAAGTATCTGATAATAGATGTAGAGCACCCAGGATCATACCCATGGGTTCTTACTGGTTCAACAAACTGGTCTTATTGGGGAAATAATTATAATGACGAAAACAGCATATTTCTCCAATCAGAGGATATTGCCAATCTGTATTTTCAAGAATGGATGGCACGATATGAAGAGGCAGGAGGAGAATTTAGTGGTATATGCGTTGAGAGATATGAGGGAATCCCAACTTTAGAAGTCTCTAATTATCTTCTTGTTAATTCGACTGTTATCACATTGCACTTAGAGGGTAACTTTGCTTATCCTTATATAGATGTTATAGACATTGCAGGGCAAAAAGTCTCATCCTTTCCTTTAGTTCGGATTGGGGATGGCCTTTATGGGGCAGTCTGGAGAGGGGAGGGAAACAAGGGCAGGCTCCCATGTGGTGTTTATTTCCTCACTTTGTCCAATGCAAGAAATTTAAAGGAGAAAATAATCCTGATTCGATGATAACTCTAATTTAGCGGGTTATGAACCCTCGGGTTGTAAACCCCCGAATTACTCTTTTGATTCTACTCTTTTCCTTCCATCCTATAATAGAGCAAAGCAGCAGAAAGGAAATTATCCGGAGGCTAAGGGGATTACCCCCTATATAAGGCAGGGCCAATAAGAGGATTCCTATCCCGAGGTCAGTAAGTATTGAACGGAAGTCATATTCTATGGGAAAGAACCTCTCTGCTACAAAATAGGATATGGATGCAAAGAATAGAAAAGATATCAATGTAGCAACTGAAGCACCCATAATTCCATAGTGTGGGATGAATAGGATGTTTAATATTATATTTATTACAAGGCAGCTAAGTGCGATAGGGAAGAGGAGTTTCGTTCGGGATTTTATGAAGAACCCAGCAGTAAATATCTCTTCGAGGCCGAATAAAATATAGGAGAACGCTATAATTGGAATAATTGACATGGCAGGATAATATTCTTCAGCTACCATTATATGAAAGATTTCTCCTCTAAAAAACGACAGCAACCCCCAAAGTATAAGGGACAGACGGACTAATATTGTAGCGGAGTCGGCAAATGCCTTTTTCTTTTCGGGGTTGTTGAAAAAGAAAGAAATCCAGGAGATACGAAAGCCATAAACAATAATTCCCATAACAGCACCAAACTGGTATCCTAAGGTATAAAGGCCTGCTTTTCCAAGTCCTGCAATCCATTTTATTATCCATCTATCGGCGAGGTCCAGACCTAGTAGTGTGAATGAGAGAGGGATGAGAGGCAAACCATATAATAATAGCTCCTTTATAGGTCCCCAATTTATCTTACTTGTCAGGTATCGGGTTAAAACCGGATAGAGCAGGAAGAAGAATATCAGCCCACTTAAGAGGTTTCCGAGGAGTACACCACCAACTCCCCATTTAAAGTAGAGTATAAAAAATATATTTAAACCGCAGTTTAAGATAAAACGCAGAGTATTGGCAATCACAAATGAAGTAGAGCGATTATTTATTCGTAATATTAAAAGAGACGGTGTGGTTAATGATTCTATCCAGATGGTAAGGGTTGCCAGGGCAATAAGGTAACCATCACCCTTATCCAGTAAAAAGGCCGCAATCCTATTCGAAAATATAATGAAAAAGGCCAGGAAGAGTGTAGTGTATAGCAAGCGAAAGAAAAAGAATCGACTAAGGACATCTTTCTCATCACGGGTCTTTTTAGTAAATTGCTTGAAAAAGGCATCGTTTAACCCAAGGGAAAAGAACAGGATGAGTGCCCCGGAATATAGATATATTATTGCAAGTTTACCATATTGGAATTGAGAAAATTGGTGAGTATATAAAGGGATTAGTATAAACCCAATAGCTTTTTTTAGAAAGAGTCCGATACCATAAATTATGGAATGCTTGAATAAACTTCCTATTTTACCAGATGAAGACTCCATTTAAATATTTGACTGGAGATAATCTCGGAATATTCCCCTGGCTCCAAGACTCTCTTTGAATCGTCCAAGACCAAAATTTACTTCCATATCCAGTGTGAACGTCCCCAGATCAAGAAATTTATAGTGATTTTTAGAAGCCCACTTGATTACATGATAAAACAGTATATTTAGAGGTCTTAGATGTTGAAATTCCTCCAGATGACTTATGTAAAAAGCAAGAATTGTTCTTTTATTGGCCTCGAATAAAATCAACCCGGCTATTTGTTTCTTTTTGTAAATAGAGGAGAATAAGCTGGTCCTTTTCGGGAAAAGTTCCTTTATCGCGAGGAGTTCATCAAGAGTATGGGTTGGTTTTACATTATGCCTCATACCGAGATTCTTCTCCAGGATATGATAAAATTCTTCTATGCTTCTTCCTTCTTTTACTGTCACCCCTTCTCTTTTTGCTTTTCTTGCAGCGGTTCTGGCTTCTTGCTTATATAACTGGAAGGGTTTTGGGGATACTGGGATATATGCTGATAATTCCCGTTTCTTATATGTAAAATTGTTCTGCATCAGAACAAAATCAAGATAATTACAGGGACTCATCTGATAGATAATGGGCGCAAGGGTCATTTCTACACTATGACATTTTATCTCTTTTATGTAGTCCAATAGTGCTTCTACAATGAGATGGGTTTTCCTTATACTCATTGGCTCGTTAAGCACTAATCCACCATAGGAGGCACCTGGATGTGATGATATAAGGCCGTTCTTAAAAGTTGCAGGAAAAACTCCTACCCATTTACTATTCTCTTTTATTATAAGACTTCTATCATTAAATTTATCAGGCGGGTGATAAGAGAGAAATCGCCTTGTGTGGAAGATTGTTCCGTTCCAGGACTTATCTACGAATTCATCCCATGCTTCTGTTTCGCCTGGAGAAAATTCCTCAATATGTATGCTCAATATCCGGATATGTTCCTTCTATTACTTCGTTTTTATACTGAGTCATAGCATCATAGATGATTTTTTCTAAATTAACATATTGTTTTACAAACTTTGGCTTAAATCCAAAGGATAGACCAAGAATATCATTCACAATGAGGATTTGTCCGTCAATTTCTTTACCTGCTCCAATTCCATACACTGGAATAGAAACGGAATCACGAATCTTTTTTGCAAGTTCTGGTACCATGGCTTCAAGAATAATAGAAAATACCCCTACTTCTTCAAGAACCTTTGCCGATTTCATAACCGCTTCCCAATCTGATTTTTCCTTCCCATATACCTTATAACGACCGATTTGAAAATAATACTGGGGGTTTAGTCCAACATGGCCCATTACAGGGATACCGGCATTGATGATAGCTTTAATATTCTGGATATTCCTGGCTCCTTCGACTTTAACCCCGCTAACTCCGAGTCTCATAAATTTACCCGCATTTTCCACTGCTCTCTCTGGGGATGTCTGAAATGATAAAAACGGCATATCGCCTATTACAAGGGCTCTTTTTACACCTCTTACTACTCCTTTCGTAAAAACCAGCATATCTTCCATAGTAACAGGAATTGTTGTAGTATAGCCCATTTCATTATTGCCTACTGAATCGCCTATCAAAATCCAATCAATGCCGACTTCATCTGCAATTCTAGCTATGGAATAATTATAAGCGGTTATTCCGACAACTGGCTCGTTGTTTTCTTTTTTCTTAAAGAGGTCTTCAACAGTAAAGGGTTTATTTCCCAATCCTGCCTACTAATCTTATCTCATCCCCAACTGCTATGTTCATATTTCCCATAAGTGATGTTATATAACCAGAGGCAGATCTGCCCTTTACATAGACAATCTGAATTTTCCCAAGGGGGACAATTGGGGCCTTTCCTTCTTCTTTTCCTTCCCGAAGTTTGTAAATAAGGAAGATATCACCTGGTTTAGCTTCTCCCTCCCCAGGTGTTATAAAGACCACTGAGTAAGGCTTAACGGAGCCAAATTCTTTTTTAAATGCTATAATTTTGCCTTCCAGTTCGATAGTGATTGGATGGGCTTTGCCTTCAATAGTAACGGGGGGATTGTATTCCATGAAATAATCACTCTCTTTGATAGGTTCATAGGTTTCTAACAATCTCGCAGTTGAAATTTCATTACCCGCTTTTATTATCGAAAGGATCCCCTTTATGTGGACTATTCGGCCATAACCCTTCACACGTCTACCCCATTCGAAGATTGTGTATCTGTCGTCAACCGATATACCATCAGATGTACCTTTGTTTAAGTCGACTGTTTCTCCTATTGTTGCTTGAATGACTGGTTCTCCCGAGGTGCCATGTGTTTTAATGATTTCACCTGTCCTTAAGGTTTTCTCATCTGAGATAAATCCAGCCAGAAAGGCTGCCTTCTGAGAAAATGCATAACCCTTTGGTTCGACAACCGAGAATAGTTCGATTTTTCCAGAGGGTATATACGGCTTATATGTTTCCTCTGGGACCTTTCCTGTTGGTTTTCCCGTCTCTACACTCACAGTTTCTCCCTTAACTATAATTTCTTTTTCTGCTGGGGGAAGAGTTCTGACTTGTTCTGGCACAGAAGGTATAACGAAAACCTCTCCAGGATATATCCAATGGGGGTCGCTTATGGAGTCCTGATTGGCTTTATAAATTACAGGCCAGAGGAAAGGATCATTATAATAGAAACCTGCAATATCCCATAAGGTGTCACCTTTCTTTACCATATGTTTCTTCTCTGCTCCTGCTGCACCAAGAGAAAAACCGAGGACGAGAGCGAACAGTATAAGAACCACACTTGCTATTCTTTTCATTTTTTCTCCTTTGCGTTAACAAAGTTTAATTCCAGGTCGGCAATTACCTGATCGAGATATCCTTCTTCTTCTTTTTCAAGATTACCTTTTGTTTTCTCTTTGAGGATTCGCAAAGAATCAATCAGGTATTTTGCCATTTCTATATCTTTTTTCTTTTCTCCACCTATAGGGTCTTCTACCATTCCCAGGGAGATATAAGCCCCGGTAGCCATCCGCATTATAATAGAAATGAAATTTGCCTCTTCCAGATTAACTGCCATTACCTTTCAGTTTTCCCTTGACCAGAAAGCACGTAAAAGCTTTTGATCGTCTGAGAATTTGTAATTAAGTTCTCCCTTAAAGGACTTATGGAGTATTTTCCCGATCCTGTGAGCCAGGGCATCAGTGGTTGTTTTTACTATATATCTATCTTCAGCTTCCTTCTCTATGTCCATGATTCGCTCGAGTGGATTCTTTTGCATTGCCCGTTTCTCTTCGGCCTTAACTGTATTTAATATTGATTTTTTATGTCCCAGGATGAAATTCCCACTGATAAAAACCAATCCCATAGGATAGTTATCTTCAATCTTTCTGCAGGCAGGACATTTCTTATCTGCATAATTACCTGCAAGTTTCACACTATGAGAGAACTCATCGCTAAATTCCCAGTGTTTGTTGTGATAAACTGCTCCACACTCGGAACAGATATTAGGATCATCATAATCTGCGTGGATTAGGTATGGATCATTTAGTACGGAATCACCACCCCTTCTCTTATAAATTTTATCCATTCTACATGCTCCTCCTTGCATTGTTAGAACTATAAAATGGGCGAAAGAGGACTTGAACCTCTGACCTCCTGCTTGTAAGGCAGGCGCTCTCACCAGGCTGAGCTATCCGCCCTATAAGGTCGTTTAATATATATAAATTTTAAGTAATTTTGTCAAGTCCTGCTTTCTTTGCACAATCTCCAAATCTTTTCTTGCAAAGAAATAGTTACTGATTTACACTATATCTTAACAGTGCAAAAACCGTGACAAATATTAGGGTTTTGGATTTAGGGATTAATCAGTTGATATCTATGTAAATCAGTGTCATTATTAGGTCTTAGGTGTTTGGTCTTGGGTCTTAGTTTTATTTTTTTACCAACTTAACTATTCAACTACTCAACTATTTAACTTTTTTACTCTGCGTTCATCTGCGTCCATCTGCGGCATTGTTAGGTGTTTGGTTCATAGCGTTTATTGCGTCTATAGCGTCGAGCGTCGAACCTCAAGAGTAGAGAGTTTAGAGTATAGAGTAAAGAGTCAAAAGATAGAATTGGAGTAGGGGCAATTCATGAATTGCCTCTATGAGTTTCGCGCAAAAATGAACGCAGAGTGAGTCTGCTACTCCAGGCTATCAGCAAAATAAGAAAGAGTCAATAGTTCAAGGTTTCAAGTTCAAAGTTTCAAGTTTGAGCGAAGCGACATATCTGCGTTAATCTGCGGTTTCATTTTCTTGGTGGTGGGTGTCTTTATCAAAGAATTAACCGTGAGTTTACCGTGGCATATCCCTTGGTGGTGTGTGTCTTTATCTGCGTGTATCTGCGGTTTCATTTGACATTGGACGTCGGACATTGGACAAACAACTCTGTGTCTCTGTGGCAAATCTCCCTCCTATTCTTGACATTTAACTTTATTTCAGTTATTTTTAATATAGTAACCTGGATTGCTGTGTGTTAGATATTACCACATAAAAATAAAATCCTGGAAATATTAACATCTGGAGGAAAATATGGAATAAATATTATTTATTGTGTATGGTTTGTCATTTTATCGATTTCATCATCGTCTGGGGTTCCCATAGTTCCCCCAATGAATTTAGAGGAAGATTACCTAT
Organism: Candidatus Stahliibacteriota bacterium; assembly: GCA_030668705.1. Taxonomy (GTDB): domain Bacteria; phylum Hydrothermota; class UBA3072; order UBA3072; family UBA3072; genus DAOVFB01. Next base: position 34 of record DAOVFB010000096.1, on the reverse strand, counting down.
CGTTTACTTATGCTAAATTCATTCAGGAAAATCC
>DAOVFB010000152.1 GCA_030668705.1 Candidatus Stahliibacteriota bacterium | reverse complement strand
CTGTAAAAGAGTATCTGGAAAAATTAAAACATAAAGAGGTAATCGAAAGAATTGGTCCTGCCAAGGGTGGTTACTGGAGGGTGAGAAAAGATGATGAGTGAATCAATACGAGATGGCTATAAGATTACGGAGATTGGAGAGATGCCGGAAGAGTGGGAGATTGTGAAATTATATAATTATGCAGATAAAATTACAAGTGGAGGAACTCCTAATAGGGAAATGAAAGAATATTTTTTAAATGGAAATATTAGTTGGATTAAAACTGCCGAATTAAGAGATAGAGAGATATATAATAGTGAAGAAAAAATTACTGATTTAGGACTGAGTGAATCTTCGGCAAAAGTGTTTCCAATTAATACAGTTCTAATCGCTATGTATGGCGCTACTATAGGTAAATTAGGTATTTTAAAGGAAAAATGTGCTACGAATCAGGCGTGTTGTGCAATTATTTGTAATAATAATAGCTATGAGTATTTGCTTTATTATCTTTTAAACTCAAGAGAGAAACTTATTTCGTTAGGTGCTGGTGCAGGTCAACCAAACATTAGTCAAGGTATTTTAAAATGGTTTCAAATCCCCTTCCCTCCCCGAACAGCTCCGTATCGCTGAAATCCTCTCCACCATAGACGAAACTATAGAGCGCACCGAAGCACTCATCAAGAAGTACCGGCACATCAAGATGGAAGGATACGCAGCGAGGAAACTCATGAGTTTAAGGATTCGCCGCTGGGGAGAGTACCTGAGGAGTGGGAGATAGTAATGTTAGGTGAATATTCTTATATCAAAGGAAGAATAGGGTGGCGAGGACTTGCAGCCTCTGAATATATTGAAGATGGTCCGTATTTAATAGCTGGAAATCATATTAAAAGTCCAAAAATAATGTGGAATAAATGTGATCATATTTCAGAATTTAGGTATAATGAATCTCCAGAAATTAAATTGAAACCCAAGTTTCCCACTCAAATAAATAAACCCGCACTGTGCGACATAGTGCCCTTTAAATTATGGCTTATTTTTGGTCGTAATTCCCAACACTTTAATCATAAGTTTGCCTGAACCACCTTGTTTTTCGATATGTATTTGTTTTGAAATCGCTCCTGTGGTTGGTTTGTCAACATCCAAAGTATTTATATCTTTTAAAGTTCATTATTTACTTTATGTTCTTTACCGCTCTACTGAACTATAGTAATAATTTAATGATGTTTAGAATATTCACCAAATTCTAATCAATTGGACTTATTGGCCGTAAATCTATTTGTATTTATCTCTCAAAAACCACCATCATTCAGCACTGGATATATAGAATTGAAGATGCTTTTTGTTGGTCGTAATGATTCATTGAAATATCTAATATTAAGCACTAAAAAATAGAAAAAACAGGATCAGATAGTGACATTTCTAATTTAATTTCATCAAATATTATGATTTATTGTGGGAAAGATGGGTTGAAAGAAAATGATATTATAATTTCTAAGGACGGAACCATAGGAAGATTAGGTTTTATTAACTATCTACCGAGAAAATCCACAATTAATTCAACTATGATGCTGATTAGATTGAATTCAGAATCATTTTTTCCTAAATATGTTTATCATTATTTTGAGAGTGAATATTTTCAAAAAATTGTAGATATGAAAATGTCAGGGAGTTCAGTGCCACATATATTTCAACGGGATATGGTTAATCTTAACACCCCCCTCTTCTCTCTTCCCGAACAGCACCGTATCTCCGAAATCCTCACTACCGCCGACACCTACATAGAAAAAGAACAAACCTACCTCAACAAACTCCAACAAATAAAAAAAGGCCTGATGCAAGATCTCCTCACAGGTAAAGTCCGGGTAACAACCACACTTTCACCCCCTAAACCAGCAGAGGCCGCCACATGACCGACTTAGACGAAGAAACCTATGTAGAAAAACCCTTCATAGACCAACTCAACAAACTCGGCTGGAAAAACCTTTCCTTAGACATATCCTCCCCACCCAACGCCTCCCACCGCACCACCTACCAGCAGGTCATCCTCGAACCGGAACTTCAACGCGCCCTACAATCAATCAACCCCTGGCTTGCCAAAGACCAGATAGATGAGGTCATAACAGAACTCGTCCGCCTTAAGTCCCCTACCCTCATCGAAGCAAATATAGAAGCAACAAACCTCATCCTCAACAACACCGTCATAGACGAAAACCGCATAACAAACCAAAAAAGTCCGACAGTCAAATACATAGACTTCGAACATCCAGGGAAGAACCGCTTCCTCGCAATAAGCCAGTTTAAGGTCAATGTCCCGGGATATCATACACACATCATACCTGATATCGTACTCTTTGTCAACGGCATTCCTCTTGTCGTCGTAGAAGGTAAATCTCCCAGGATCACCGACCCAATGGAACAAGCCATAAACCAGCTCCTGCGATATAGTAATAACAGACCCCAGGCCAAAGAGAAAGAAGGGAATGAACGCCTGTTCCACTACAATCAATTTATGATCGCAACCTTCCGCCAGGAAGCCCGCTTTTCCACCATCGGAGGCGGATATGAACATTATCTTGAATGGAAGGACTGCTATCCCTTCAAGTTCTCTGATATCAATCCGGACGGGTCAAATCCGAACAGTCAGCAGCTCCTGGTCCAGGGGATGCTTCACCCCAAAAACCTGCTGGATATAGTAGAGAATTTTACGATTTTCAAAGAGAACGATAGGGGTCAAACAATAAAGGTTGTTGGTAGATACCAGCAGTATAGAGCAGTGCAAAAGATAATTGACAGGTTAAGATCAGGCAAAACCCCTGCAGATAAAGGAGGTGTGATCTGGCATACACAGGGCAGTGGTAAGTCCCTGACCATGGTCTTTTTGATTAGAAAAATGCGAAAAGATACGGATTTGCGTGGTTATAAGATAGCCTTTATCACAGACCGCACTGACCTTGAAACACAATTAACAGGTACAGTGGTAGCAACTGATGAGACAATCTATCCGGCATACTCAATTGAAGAATTAAAGGATCTGCTAAGAACCGACACTTCAAATATTGTAATGGGAATGATGCAGAAATTCCAGGAAAAGGAATCAAAAAAAGGCGCATTCAAACCATTCCCTATATTAAACCGCTCTGATAAGATCCTTCTCTTAATAGATGAAGCACACCGGACCCAATCTTCCATCCTGGCAGCCAATCTTTCCCGTGCACTTCCCAACTGCACCAGGATAGCCTTTACAGGTACACCGCTCATCACAGAGAGTGTTAAGAAAAAGACCACCGAGACCTTTGGTGAATATATTGATAAATATACTATCGAACAATCAGTAAAAGACGGCTCCACACTCCAGATACTCTATGAAGGCAGAACATCAAAGGACGCCATAAAGGACGGAAAAGCTCTGGATGATATCTTTGAGGATATGTTTAACGAATATACACCAGAAGAACGAGAAGCCATACAGAAAAAATACGGGACAAAGACCGATGTGCTTGAAGCTCCGAAAAGAATTGAGGCCATTGCTGCAGATATCATAGAACACTACCGCAAGAATATAATGCCAAACGGTTTT
>DAOVFB010000163.1 GCA_030668705.1 Candidatus Stahliibacteriota bacterium | reverse complement strand
GCGAGTCTAACGGCTATGTTCGTAATATTACTCTTGTGGTCCTATAATGCCTATTTAGATTCAAAGTCCGAAGATAGGGATTACGTTAATAAAAGATTAAGGATGGGGCTTTACAATGCTGGTGTTTATGGACTTGTGTATCTGGTGGCTGGATTTATATATCTTTATTTCGAAAAAAATATAGGGATGGGAATAGGAATGGTCATTAGTATTCTAAGTCTTGTATTTCTGAATGAAGTTTCCTTTTCTATCCATACTTTGCTTTCAGGTGAGAAATATTTCAAGTACCTAAAAGATGAAGGCATATGGAGTGATTTAGTTGAAATCGCAGTGTACCCCCTGGGTATCTCTATGTTCTTACTCTATAGGGGAGGCGCTTTTCTGGAGGCAGTACCATTTATTATAGGAATACTTTTATTAACATATATTGGCAGAATGATGTCCAATTATCAGGAAGGACTTGCAAAGAGTCTATCGGATATTGGAAAATTAAATAAGATTTCTCGTAATTTGAGCAGTATCCTTCAGTTAAATACCTTGATGGAAACAGTGCTTAAAGAAATCTATAATATGTTAAAGCCGGAAGGCTGTTCTATTTATTTCAAATCCCCCTATGACGGAAAAGAATATTTTTATTCCTACAATGGTAAAAAAATAGAAGAAAAAGGTCCCTACAAGGCCAAAAAGAATAGTGGGGCCAAGATAGTTCCCCTGAAAACCGGTAAGAAAAAGCTCGGATTCCTGGAAATAGATATAGGCAGGAGCCTTACTGCCAATGAGACTGCGATAGCTGAGAATATTGCCGAACAGGCATCAGTGAGCCTGAGTAATGCTATGATGTACAATATTTCTATAAAAGATCCATTGACTGATCTCTATACGAGAAGACATTTTGAAACGAGACTCAAGGAGGAAATTTCAAGAGCCGATAGAGAAAATCAATCCTTTTCACTCGTTATGTTTGACATCGATAAACTTAAAGAGATAAATGATAATTTTGGTCATAAAGTGGGAGATGAAGTACTGAAAAGCTTTTCTAAGACTGTAAAAGGTTATACCAGACCCTTTGACGTTTCTGCCAGGTGGGGTGGGGATGAAATCATTTTGATTCTGCCGAAAACGCATAAGAAACATGCACTTGAGATAGGAGAGAGGATTATAGATAAATTTTCCGGGATATTAAAGGCCGAGAATGGCAGAGATATAAAAGTTTCAGCCTGCTATGCAGGAGAAGAATACAAACCAAAATCAGGAATAGGAGCAGGTGAGATATTTTATAGAGTGGATAAAAAACTTATTGAACGAAAGAAAAAAACAGTTTAGTTCAAGATGTCTTGTTTCTTAAAGGTGCGTTTTATAATCTTCCGGATCTTAATACCGCAATTATAAGCCCCATCCCGAATATACCTGTGATTATAAAGCCGATTATACCAAGAAGAAATAGTTTTCCCGTCTGCAGAACTAGTGTAGAACCAACAATAAGAGCTGCAATTATAAGACTGAGAGATAACCTATTAGCCGACCTTTCACTGTGTGTAATTAGATCCTCCAACCCCTTGTGCTCAAGTTCTACTTTAAGGGTTCCGTCCTTTATTTCCCTTAATATCGAAGTTAAATCGCCAGGGAGTTTTTTGAAAAGTCTGTAATAAATTCTGAGAATTTTGCTCATATTCTCAAGAACTTGCTTTGGGCTATACCTCCTCTTTATTAGACGGCGGATGTAGGGTTCTAATTGTTCTATTGTATTGAATTCGGGGTCAAGTTGGAATATCAATCCTTCCAGAGTAGATGCTGTTTTTGCAAGTAAAAGTAGATTTCTTGGCATTTTTAACCCATATCTTCGCGTGATCTTGAATAAGTCATTTAAAACATCTTTTAGATCAATCTGGGAGAGTGTAGCTCCATAATATCTCTCCGCAAAATCCCTTAGGTCAACTCTGAGTTCTTGCCTATTAACCTTTTCTCCTGCTATGCCAAGTTCTATGAGTATCTCTGTCATCGTTTCTGTATCTTTATTTATTCCCGCTACCATTAATTCCCCAAGTAAGCCTAATGTTTCGTCGTCTATAACACCCATGAGACCGAAGTCAATGAGGGAAATTTTACCATCTTTCGTGATTAGTATATTGCCTGGGTGAGGATCTGCATGGAAAAATCTGTGCTCGAATATCTGCTTGAAACTAAAATCCATCCCTTTTCTGGCAATTTCCTTTTGGGAAAGACCCATTCGTTCGGGAACGGATGGATCTGTGATTTTTACGCCTTTTATGTATTCCATTGTGAGAAGTTTTGAGGTGGAGAATTCCCAGTATACCTCTGGTACGATGACGGACTCATCGTACTTAAAATTGTTTCTAAATCTATCTATAGCCCTGCCTTCTTCTGTAAAATTAAGTTCAGATTTCAAATTTCTTTCTAATTCTTTTACCATTAATAATGGTTCATATCGTTTTGCTTCGGGTATTTCCTTTTCCATCCAACCTGCAATTGTTCCCAGAATTGAAAGGTCGGTTTCAGTAATTTCCTTAACATTAGGACGCTGTACTTTAACTACGACTTTGTGGTTTTCTTTGAGTGTTGCTCTATGGACCTCTGCAAGAGAAGCAGACGCAATAGCTTTCTGACTGAAGGAGGTAAATAGAGTTGTTAATGGGGCATTTAATTCTTTTTCTATCACACCCTTTATTTCTTTAAATGGTATTGATTCCACTTCATCCTGGAGCTTTGAAAGTTCTCTGGTCAAATCATCTGGAAGCATATCTGTTCTTACGGAAAGAATTTGTCCTAATTTTATAAAAGTTGTACCCAGTTCTTGCAGGGCAAGGCGCAACCTTTCGGGACTTGAACCCTTAAGAAATTGTGTCTGGATTTTTGCGGGTATAAATCTTCTCGCATTTGGGAGACGGTCCACGGTGTCTTTAAATCCATATTTTATAAATACTCCGATGATTTGGCGAACTCTTTTTAAGTTTTTTAATCCCTTATCGACAGAAATCATTTATCCGTTATGCTTTATTTTCCTTTTCCTATCTTTTTATCTATCTTTTCTATTCTTTCCATAATGGTGTTTATATCTGATTTTGTTGGGATATTCATTTTGTCCAAAATATCTGTTATAGATTTTTCAATGATATCTTCTATCTCTTTTCTTATTGCGTTGCCCTTTTTAAGGAGTTCTCTTACGAGGTCCGGCTGTTCCTCTTTTGCAATCGTTCCCTTTTTCACGAGTTCTTCAACTATTTTCTCTGCATTCTCTTTTGTGACAGATAAGACACC
>DAOVFB010000093.1 GCA_030668705.1 Candidatus Stahliibacteriota bacterium | reverse complement strand
ATGACTCTTATTCTAATCATTGAAGCCTCTGCTTCAATTGAGTTTTCCACTATATCTAAGATGTGTAAGGATAGATCTTCCATCTTGGTTAAGTAAGCCTTTCTTTATTTCACTGACGCTTGCCTCATTAATCAAAAAACTTGTTGTACTCTTACCAATATCTTCTATAGTGTGCGCATCAGAAAATGTAATCAGTGGGAAATTTGATGTTTGAGCAAATTTAAGTCGCTCGTTTTCCAGAGAGACCTTTGGTGATATCTCTAAACCATCCAGGTTCAAACCATCAGGGATAAATCCCAATTGACCAATGATACTAAACCTTTCACGGTCAATATGAGATGCGATTGCCAAACCATCTAAAGAATGTATTGTATCAATAACCTTCTCTATTGATAACTCAGTTGCTCCAATCAAAAGTCTTTTGTTAAAGCCTAAAGTTTTATTCTCTTCATCAACTATAATTTGCTCTCCGAAAATTTTTTCATCATTTATCCCGGACAGATTATCATAGATAATTTTCTGAAGCTCAAATAAATTGTTCTCCTTATCAAAAAAAGCCAGGATATGCACCTCTTCCCGTGATGTAATTTCAATTCCTCCAATGACCCCTAATTTTTTTCTCTCTCCGGCTCTCTTCACTGCCATTACATTCTCCGCCGAATTATGGTCACAGATTCCAATAACATCCAAACCTTTCGATTTCGCTTTTTTGACTATCTTAGTTGGTATCATTGCCGAATCGGCACAAGGAGATAGGCAAGTATGAATGTGTAAGTCCATTCTAAACCTCCTTAGCATTTTCTGTAGCTCTCCCAATACCGAGCTCATACAATCCACCAACTATTTCGAAGGCAGACAATTCGGTTACCATAACTGGAATATTCTCTTCCTCTGCCTTTTTCAAAGTTTCGTCTTCGGGTTTTCTTTTGTTGACAATAATAATCCCGGCGAGTTCTTTTAATGTAGCAACAGCAACTATATTCGGATGGGTTTGCAAGGTAATCCAGATGTTGCCTTCCTTAGAATTGGCTATGACATCGCTGAGCAAATCACTGACATAGCCACCTCTTATTTCCCTATCAAAATCACCACTTGCCGACATTACTTCGAGATTTAGCTTTTGTATAATCTCTTTAAGTGTAATCATCTCTGATTTAAATAGATAATAGCCTCAAGATGTGTTCCTTTTCCAACTTTTGAGGTCAGATTCATTTTATCAGCGCAATTTTTAATATTCAACAATCCCATCCCAGCACCAAATCCCAATTCCCGTATCCGCTCAGGAGCAGTAGAGAATCCGGGTTGCATCGCTTGTTCAATATCAGGAATACCGGGTCCAGAATCAGATGCTTCAATTTTAATCCGATGAGTTTCCACAGAAACTGTTAATTTACCTCCCTCAGTAAAAACAACAATGTTCATCTCTGCCTCATATGCAGCAATTGCCGCTCGCCGAACCGAATCAGGTTGAATGCCCAGACGAAAGAGTGTCCTTTTAAGTCCACTGGCAGATTCTCCAGCACGATTAAAGTCCTCACCTACCACATTGTAGTGAAAGGTCAAAGTAGTCCTGTCAGCAACGATGTCTTCAAAAATGTGACTCGCTCTATACCTATGAATTTCCTCCTTATGATAATCAATCTCTAACTTCTTAAGTAATCCCTTAATGATATCACCTTTGGTGATGATGCCAACTAACTTCCCCTTACCACGTTCAATCACAGGAAAACGACCAAATCCATACTGATCAAACTTCCTGACAGCATGAACAAGTGGTTCATCAGCATATAAGGTTTCCACTTTCTTAGTCATTCTTTCCTCTACAGGAATATTTGTTTCCCCTTTTGCCAGACATTTCATGAAATCTTCAGTACTTATAATACCAACCAATTTACCTTTATCTACAACTGGAGTCCCGGATATACGCTTTGTGTGCAATATATTTCTCAATTTATAAATTGTTTTTTTGGGACTCACAGTAACCACTTTCTTAGTCATCACATTTCCCACCTTTAACTCATAGGTCAACTCTTGGATCTTGGTATATTTCTTATCCTCAGCCATTTTTTTTCTCGATATCCAAATAACCTATGCCAATAAGTCCATTTGCATATAATCGCCCGCAGCTTTCAAACATGGGTAAATGTGTCATCAACATAGGTAGATTCTTGCTTTTAGCCAACTTAATTACCTTTTCGTCAGGCTTTTTACCACGAACAAAACAGATTGCCTTAATATCAGATATCTCCGATGTATACACGACCTGTGGATTTGTTAATCCCGTTAAAAGAAGGGCCCCTGGTTTGGCAAAGGCTAATATATCGCTCATCGAATCAGCAGCGCATCCTATCTTTACTTCCATTTTTAGCTTATCTGATCCTATAATAACCTCTGCCTCAAGAATCTCTTTTACTTCATTAAGTGTCATACTCTCCCCACAGCTTTTTTGCCATCTTCAGTCTCCAGATCACACCTGAGACACCGACGAGCCTCCTTAATCACCATCTCTTCAGTAAAACCTAAAGATACTTCTCTAAAATTTTTAATTCTCTCTTCAGCAAGTAAATTAGGCATTTCAGGACGCTTTGCTTCGCTTAATTCTTCTATTTCTTCCTCAGTTAACTCAACTGGCTCAATGTATACTGACGGTCTGGTTACTTTATATTCTCTTGCCAAATTCTCTCCCCTTAAATATTTACCAATGGATTCAACTGCTAACTTCCCTGCAGCAACAGCCTCTATAACAGTATTAGGTCCAGTCACCACATCTCCGCCAGCAAATACACCTTCCCGACTTGTTGCCAGTGTTTCTTGTTCTACCTCAATAGTTCCCCAACGAGAAATTTTAATACCATCCTTTTCAGTTAAAAAACCTGTATCCGGTTGCTCACTAATTGCCGGTATCAAAATATCCAGCTCGATTGTAAATTCTGAACCTTCAACCGGAATAGGTCTTCTTCTTCCACTCTTATCAATCTCGCCGAGTTCCATCTGGATACATTCTATTGCTGTTAGTTTACCATTTTTGGTTAATATCTTGGTAGGAGCAGCAAGGAACTTAATATCTATCCCTTCCTCAATAGCTGAATCAACCTCTTCCTTAAAAGCAGGCATCTCTACTCTGGTCCTCCGATAAATAATAGTAACTTCTTCACACTCGGGTAAACGATTAGCGACTCTGGCTGCATCTACAGCTGCATTCCCACCGCCGATTATACCTACTCTTTTACCTGTTTTAACCTTCTTGCCGAGATTCACCGCTTTCAAAAACTCCATTGAATCAAGAACACCATCAGCATCCTCCCCAGGGATGCCAAGTTTCATACCCTTATGAGCACCAAGAGCAATAAATATAGCTCTGTATCTTTCTTTAAAAAGATCGTCTATAGAAAAATCCTTACCAAAACGAATATTTGTCCTGATGTTCACTACATTTTTAATGGTTTCTAAATCGTAGTCTAAAATCTCTTTAGGCAAACGATGCTCTGGTATAGCCACTCGCAGCATTCCTCCAATAACAGGTAGTGCTTCAAATATAGTTACATTGTATCCTTCTAATCCAAGATAATAGCCTGCTGTCAAACCAGCAGGACCAGAACCAATTATGGCAACTTTCTCTTCCTTTTTTTCTCTAGGTTTAATAAGGGGCTTATTTTTTGAATTCATTCCATAATCTGTGAGAAATCGTTTAATTGATCTTATAGCTATAGATTCTCCTCCCTCGCCTGCCCTGCATTTAGACTCACAAGGATGGTGACAAACACGGCCACAAACAGAAGGTAATGGATTATCTTTCCTGATTATTTCAAGTGCCTCATCAAATTTCCCCTTTGCAGTGAGCGCTATATAAACAGGTACCTCTGTTTCTATTGGGCAAATATGTTGGCAAGGAGACGAGATAATTTCGTTACAAACAGCGGCTGGGCACCTCTTATACTTGATATGAGCAATATATTCATCCTTAAAATGGCGCAAAGTACTCAATACAGGGTTAGGCGCTGTCTGGCCTAATCCACACAAAGAAGCCTCTTTGATTGCTTCTCCTAACTCTTCCAAAAATTCTATATCCCTTTCTTCACCCTTTCCATTTGATATCTTTTCGAGAATTTCCAGTAAGGCGGCAAGTCCTTCTCGACAGGAAGTGCATCTTCCACAAGATTCATCCTTTGTAAATTCAATAAAATACTTGGCAATATCAACCATACAGGTATCTCCATCCATCACAATCATTCCACCTGAGCCCATAATTGAACCTGCTTCGGCCAATCGTTCATAGTCCACAGGAAGATCTATCAAGCTACTTGGAATGCATCCTCCTGAAGGCCCACCTGTTTGCACCGCTTTAAACTTCTTTCCATTCGGAATCCCAGCCCCAATATCATATATGATTTCTCGTAGAGTTATACCCATTGGTACTTCAACCAATCCTGTATTGTTTATTTTCCCCACCAGAGAGAATACTTTTGTCCCTTTGCTTTTCTCGGTCCCAATTGATGCAAACCATTCTGCACTGCGATTGATTATGCTCGGCACAGTAGCCCACGTCTCAACATTATTGATATTTGTCGGCTTACTCCAAACTCCCGATTGGGCAGGAAAAGGTGGTCTTTGTCTCGGTTCGGGAGATCTCCCTTCAATGGATGCAATCAATGAAGTTTCCTCGCCACACACAAATGCCCCTGCTCCTCTACATACTTCAACATCAAAGCTGAAACCATTCCCGAATATATTTTCTCCCAGCAGTCCATATTCTCTTGCTTGATCAATTGCAATCTCTAATCTTTTTAACGCAAGTGGATATTCATTTCTAATATATATATATCCTTTATTTGCCCCAATAGCATAAGACCCTATTATCATTCCCTCTAATACTGAATGTGGATCTGACTCAATGATACTTCTGTCCATATAAGCACCTGGGTCACCTTCATCACCATTACATATAACATACTTGGGGTTATCTTTGTTGCCCCTACAAATTTCCCATTTTCTACCGGTAGGGAAACCAGCTCCTCCTCGTCCCCTTAAACCAGAATCTTTTATTTCCTTAATTACCTCTTCAGGAGTCATACTTTTTAAGACCTTTGCCAATGCCTTATACCCACCTCTCGCAATATATTCATCAATCTTTTCAGGGTCTATCAATCCTCTATTCCTAAGAGTAATCAATCGCTGCTTCTTAAAAAACCCAATCTCATTTAGTAAGGGCACGGGTTTTTCCTCCCCTGGAGGTATATACATCAACCTCTTCACAGGTCTTCCCTTGAGAAAGTGTTCTTCTACTAAGTAGGGAACATCCTCCGGAGTAAGCAGTTGATAGAATATATTATCCGGCTTAACTGTCATAACAGGTCCCCCAGCACAGAAGCCATTGCATCCGGTAGCCACAACCAAAATTTCATCCTCCAGTTTTCGCTTTCGAATTTCCTGCTCAAGCACCTCCTTTATTTTGAGAGACCCATTGGATACACAAGCCGTGCCTGCACAAATCATTAAATGAGCTCTATATGCCATCTTTAATCCAATGTAAAATTAGCAATTTACAATTCACTACGGTTCTCTCTCGCTTCCTATTGCCAGAGCATATTCTGTTACTATCTTTCCACCAAGCACATGCTCATAAAATATCTTGCGTATCTTTTCTTCTGTAAGGTCAACATATTTAACCGGTGCCTTTCCTTTTAATTCTACTGTAACCATAGGTTCCCGACTACACAAGCCTGCACATCCTGAAGTTGTCAGAATAACATCCTTAACACTCTCCTTCTCAACCAGAGATAGTAAGGTACTCATTATCTTCCTTGCACCTGCAGATATACCACAAGTCCCCATGTGAACAGTTACTTTTGTTCTACCCACGCCTTCACGGAGAAACATAGTCCTCTTTACTTTTTCGGTTATCTTTTCTAAATCTTCAGGTTTCAACTTTGGCATTTTCCACCTCCCTGTATCGTACAATAATTTCCGGAACCTTTACTTGTGTCATTTTACCATATATATCTTTATCCACTGTCATTACCGGGGCTAAACCACAACATCCAAGACAGCGAACTGTCTCCAGTGTAAAAAGCATATCTTCAGTGTTTTTTCCCACTCCTATACCCAATTCTTTTTGTAGAGCTCCAATAATCCTGGGAGCTCCTTTAACATGACAGGCCGTACCCAAACAAACAGTGATAATATGTTTTCCTCGTGGTTTTAGACTGAAGGCATTGTAAAAAGTCGCTATCCTGTATGTTAAACTCAAAGGAATATCTAAGTCCTCAGAAATATACCTTAATATATTCTCTGGCAAATAGTTATAAGTAGCATTAATAGCTTGGAGAATTGGTACCAGTGGACTTTTTTTCCTACGATACTCCTCGATTATCTTTTTCATTCGTTCCAAATCCTCAGGCTCAAGTTTTATCTCTACCCTTTCCACCGGCTCGAGGTAAATCTCATTTCTTACAGGACAATTTTCTGCGCAAACTCCACAACCAGTGCATTTTGTCTCATCTACATAACGAGGCATCTTTTTTACAGCAACAGTGAAGTTACCGGCATCTCCTTTTAGTCCATCTATTTCGGCGTTGGTTATGAGTTCAATATTTGGATGCCGGGCAACGCTTACGAGTTTGGGCGCCAGAATACACATTGAGCAGTCATTTGTGGGAAAGGTCTTATCTAACTGTGCCATTACACCACCAATACTTGGTCCTTTTTCCAAAAGGTAAACCTTGAATCCGGAATCGGCCAAGTCTAAAGATGCCTGAATGCCACCGATACCCCCACCGACAACTAAAACAGCGCCGACTTTCCCGTTAACTGTCATTGTACACTCCTACAATAGAAGCAAGAAGCCAGATGTTAGAAGTAAGATCTGACCAGATACGTAGAAAACAGCAGCAAGAAACCAGATGCCGGAAGTAATATCTGACCAGATGCGTAGAAAACAACAGCAAGAAGCCAGATGTCAGATTTAGAAGGTTTGCCATTTTTCAAGTAATCCGTTTAACATTTTGCTAACTTCTTCGTATCTCACTGAAAAATTCTTATGCTCTTTACTTTTTATAT
>DAOVFB010000142.1 GCA_030668705.1 Candidatus Stahliibacteriota bacterium | reverse complement strand
GAGGTAATATGAAAAAACGAGGTTTTACACTCATCGAATTGATGGTTGTTGTGGTCATCATCGGAATACTTGCAGCAATAGCCATCCCGAACTTTGTAAGGGTTATCGATCGTGCAAAGCAGGCCTCGGTGAAGGCAAATATGCATACAATGCAGGTGACGGTTGAAGCAATCTCAATAGACCATATGGGAAGATATCCGGATGCCGGGGTGCTTCTTACGGATGAACTTCCTGCAAACCTCAAAAATCCATATGATGGTACTTATGGAGACACTGATTCTTGGGAAAAAACCGTTAATAGTGGTTCTAATCCTATGACTAAAGAAGGTATAATTACGTATGATGCAAATGTGGCTGGAGCTGGATTTACTGGCAAAACATATACTGTATGGGGTACAGGAAAGGGCCTAACCGATGTTGGTCTCACCCTAACGCCTGGTCAATAATAGATAAACGCTGACGGATAAAAGGGGACGGACATCCGTCCCCTTTTTTTTGCACGAATAAATTCGTGCCTACAATGGTTGTTTTTGATGGATTGTACGAATAAATTTATATATAAATGGAATTTTGGTTTTTTTGTAGGCACGGTTTTAACCGTGCTAATGTTTGCACGAATGAATTCGTGCCTACATGGATAAAATTTCAAGTAGACGATCCATCTCCTCTTTTGTCCTTTTCTCAGTAACAGAAATGAGAAGGTGATTCTTCCATTCATCCTTAAAATTCGTGAGATTTATTCCGACAAGATACCCCTCTTTTAATCCCAGTTCAATAGCCTTATCAACCCCATAAGGTATTTCTACAACAAATTCCCTGAAGAAGGACTTTCGTCCTTTTTTATTATAGGGGAGTTCGAACCCGGCATTCTCCAGTCGCAGAGCAAGATAATGGGCTTTCTGTGTTGTCTGGTTTGCAACTTCTCTTATCCCTTCTCCTCCCAAAGCCGTTAGATAAAGCGCAGCAGTCAGTGCACAAAGTTGCTGATTGGTGCAGATGTTGGATGTGGCTTTCTCCCTTCTTATGTGCTGCTCCCGGGTCTGGAGAGCCATTACATAACCAGTATTCCCTTTTCCATCTACCGTCTTGCCCGCTATCCTTCCCGGCATCTTCCGGATAAATTCTCTCTTTGCAGTAAAGATACCAAGGTGAGGCCCACCAAGACTCATTGGCAATCCCAATGATTGTCCCTCTGCTGTTGCTATATCTACACCATATTCTCCTGGGGTTTTTAGTATCCCAAGGGAAATAGGATCAAAACTCATAATAGCAAGGGCATCCCTGGCATGAGCCTTTTCAATAATAGAAGGCAAAGCCCATTCCAGGTTACCAAGATAATTAGGATGTTGCAACACAACACATGCAGTTTCTTCATCTATCTCGAGACCTTCTAAATCTGTAACTCCTCCTTTGATAGGTATTGTTTTAATTGGGTATCTTCCAGCTAAATAGGTATTTACAACCTCGATATAACGTGGATTTATACCTTCTCCGAGTATTACCTTGCTTCTTCCCGAGATTGCGATTGCCATACATATACCTTCTGCAAGAGCAGTTGCGCCATCGTAAATTGAGGCATTGGAAACATCCATATTAGTAAGCTCACATATCATCGATTGATATTCAAACATAGCCTGGAGTGTGCCCTGTGATACTTCTGCCTGGTAGGGAGTGTATGCTGTGTAGAACTCCGGCCTTCTGATGATATGGTCAACCACAGAGGGTATATAGTGGTCATAAACGCCACCACCAGCAAAGCATTTCAGGTTCTTATTGGCTTTTTCAAGTTTTCTTGTTTCTTCTTTTGCCTCTAATTCGCTTAAAGGAGTCGGTAAATTAAGGACTGAACGCTCTCTTAGTTCATCCGGTATTGCTGCAAATAACTCGTCTATTCCCTTACCGATAACCTCGAGCATTTCCTTCCGCTCGGAAGGAGTTACGGATATAAAATTCATTATTCCATTGAAATTAGATCTTTATACTCAGAGGCTTCCATTAAAGTTCCTAATTCCTCTGGGTCTCCTATCTTGATGCGGACAATCCACCCTGCATCATATGGATCCTTATTTATCAACTCAGGATGGTCCTCTAATTCTTTATTAACCTCGATGATGGTTCCGGAAAGAACTGCGCATAGATCACTCACTGTCTTAACGGCCTCTATTGTTCCTATTGCCTCACCCTTGCGTACTTCAATGCCCTCTTCCGGGAGTTCTATATAGACTATATCGGATAACTCGGATTGTGCATAATCCGTTATACCTTCTATGACTTCTCCATTTTCCTGTCTTGCCCACTCATGATCTTTTGAATATAGAAGTTCCTCTAATATTTCCATCTAACCTCCTATTTGTTTTCATTCTAATATTTCATTAGTTTTTGCGATTCTATTATCGTTTAATCGACCCGTTCTTCCAGAAAGGTAAAGAGACCACTTCACCTTCTATCATTTTTTTCCTTATTTCTATCTCTAATTTTGTTCCTTTTTTATGGAAAGGTTTTTCAACATACCCCATAGCTATCGGATAATTCAGGGTAGGGGAATGTGTGCCACTGGTTATCTCACCGACTTTTTCCCCTTCTTTATAGATAGGATAGCCATGTCTCGGTATTGCTCTGCTTTCAAGTCTCATTCCAATGAGTTTTCTCCTCAACCCTTCTTCTTCCTGTTTGATAAGTGATTCTTTCCCTATGAAATCCCCTTTATCCATCTTCACAAGCCAGGAGAGGCCAGCTTCTAATGGTGTTGTTTCTTTCGTTATATCATTACCGTATAGGCAGTAACCCACCTCCAGACGAAGGATATCCCTGGCACCTAAACCGCAAGGAACAATATGAGTATTAATGGTTTCCCCGGCATCCATTACAATATCCCAGATCTTCATACCCAGAGGGGAATCACCATATATCTCGAACCCATCCTCACCAGTATAGCCAGTCCTCGAAATGAGTACTTTATTTCCGGAAATGGACTCTTCTTTTGCCCAGTAGAAGGGAAGGTCTGATGGATCTTCCGCTGTAATCCTTTTAATTACATCGAGAGTTAAAGGCCCTTGAACAGCTATCTGAAAATAATCATCACCCCTGTCCTCTATATCAACATTTCCTCTTTTATTGTTGATAATCCAGTTGAAATCCTTTTCCCTGTTGGTAGCATTTACTACAAGAAGATAGCTGTCAGGTAGCCTGTAAACCAATAGGTCATCAACGATGCCCCCTTCAGGGTATAACATGGTTGTATACTGGACCTGCCAGAGTTTTAATATAGATGCGTCATTCGTGGTAATCCAGTTTACAAAATTCAAGGCATCGCTGCCGCTTATCTCTATTTCGCCCATATGGGAAACGTCGAATATCCCTACAGATTCTCTTACTCCTTTAACTTCATTTATTATAGAGGAGTACTGAACTGGCATTTTAAAATCAGCAAAATCAACCATTCTCCCGTTGAGTTTGATGTGTTCTTCATAAAGAGGCGTCTTTTTCATTCTTCCTCCTGCTTCTATTGAAATCAGTATTGCAAAAATAGTAATTTTGTCAAGTCCTAACCCCTTCTCTTTGGCAAAAAATACCCATAAAATGAAACCGCGGATAAAGACACACACCACCAGGGAATAGACACAGATTCACACTGATATCAACTGATTAAAAACACATCCCTACACCGGAATGAAACCGCAGATGAATGCAGATGACCGCAGATGAAAAACACACACCACCCAAAGAATAGACACAGATTTACACTGATAAACACGGATATGGTTAAATAGTTGAGTAGTTGAGTAGTTTTTGTTAGTCCAATGTCCGATGTCCAATGTCCAAAGTCAAATGAAACCGCAGATACACGCAGATGGACGCAGATGTGTCGCTTCGCTCCAGTCTTTTAGTAGTCAAAATTCTTGAATCTTTCTTAATTTGCTGTTTGCTGATAGTCTGGAGTAGCAGAGCTTGCTCTGCGTTGTTTTGCGCGAAACTCATAGAGGCAATTCATGAATTGCCCCTAC
>DAOVFB010000108.1 GCA_030668705.1 Candidatus Stahliibacteriota bacterium | reverse complement strand
AGTTAAATAGTTGAGTCGTTGATTTGGAATCCTTTCCCCTTGATTCTTGACACTGGACTCTGGACGCTCGACTAATCTTGTGGGAGAGGCTTTCCAGCCTCGATGATCACGGGCAGAAGCCCGTTCCCACATATCACATACCACTTATCACATACCACGTATCACATACCACTTATCACTTAATCCCTGCTTCTCTTAACTTATCGACTTCTGAATCCTAAACATGATTTACTCATTTAGAATCTTTGCTATCTTCTCGGCTGTCTTTAATCCATGACCGGTGAATATAGAAACTATAACTTCATCCGGGGATGATTCTTTAAGATATTTATTTATTCCTGCAACTACTGCTGCAGAAGTAGGTTCAATGTAAAATCCTTTCTTACAAATCCACCTCACAGCCTCTTTAATTTCAGATTCAGAAACTGTAATGAATGCCCCTTTACTTCTTTTAACTGCATCAATAATCTGTTTTCCTCGAACAGGCGTTGAAATTGAAATTCCTTCTGCAATAGTTTCTTTTTTCTCTATAGAAGGAATCTCATCTGAATTCTCATTGAATGAGATAGCCAGTGGAGCACAATTTTCAGCCTGAACCCCTATAAGTCTTGGAATCTTATCAATAATTCCAGCATTTAAGAGTTCACTCCAGCCAATATATACCCCAAGCATTAAAGATCCACTTCCTACGGGAAGGATGACGGAATCCGGCGAATCCCACCCGAGTTGTTCACAAACCTCAAATGCAAATGTCTTCGTCCCCTGAATAAAGAAAGGATTCCAGTAATGACTTGCATAATAGCAATTCTCAGCTGCTTTAAATGCGGCATTAGCAGTATCTTCCCTTGTGCCAGGTATCTTTCGTAATTTTGCACCATAGGACTCTATCTGTGCCAGTTTACCAGGAGGTGTATAATCCGGGACAAAAATATCGCATTTAATTCCTGCTTTAGCACAATATGCAGCAATAGCAGCACCAGCATTACCTGATGAATCCTCAACAACTTTTTTTATTCTGAGTTCTTTTATCTTACTTACCAGGACTGATGCCCCTCTATCCTTAAAAGAGCCTGTTGGAAATAAATAATCCAGTTTAATCAAAACTTTCTTGCCATTAAAATCAAGCGGAACCATCGGAGTAAATCCTTCATTAAATGATACAATATTCCTATCATCTAAAACAGGTATTGCTTCCCTGTACCTCCAGAGTCCTGATGGTCTTCCCCCTATCTTTTCTGTCGGGAATGATGCTCTAAAATCTACATCAAGCAGTCCTCCACATTCACATCTCCAGATTGCTTCACTCAATGAAAATTCTCCATTACAACTTCTACAGATAAGTTTATCCATACAAACCATCACGACATTTTTTATATGTAACAAACATTATAACTGAAGCCATAAAGAACATCAGAGAACTGCCTACAAAACCGGCCGTATCTGAAAATCTGGTCATAAGAAAGTACCCCAGTAGTGGTGCAAAAAGGCCTCTAAAGGCAGTCAGTGTCACGTGAACACTCTGAAGCATCACAGAATCCCTTCCCCTTGCAAAATATATTGAACCAAGTGTCCAATTCATCATAACCCCGGCCATGCCTAAAGAGAAAACACCAAAGGAAAAATAGACAAAACTAACAGGGTCCATAATACTCTGGGAAATGGATAGATTAAGCAAAAGGGGATAAAAGCCAAGAATAATGAAAGATATGCCACTGAATAGTATAGGATTGAGCCGATCCTCAAGAAAACCAGCAAGAGGTGAAAAAACAGCCATTCCAGCATTGGCAATCATTACCTTACCTATGGATATCTGTGTATAGGTCATACCGAGTTTATTCACCAGAAATTGTGGAATAATTGGCAATGCCATCATAAAACCAAATCCATAGACCATAAAGCCAATCTCGTACATCAGGAAAGGCTTGTTCTTTCGAAACTCATATACAGTTGCAATTATTGGGCTTATAAAAGGATGAGCCCTTGCATTCTTTACCATCTCTGGTATGCCTTCTACCTTTATTTTCATTAATGTTATTATCCCCAGAAAACCAAATATTCCAACGATTGTAAAAAGGAATCTGAAGAGATATTCATTGTAATCAAGAACCCTTCCAAAAATGAATGCGGTTAAAACCAGGAAGATGGAATACACGGTTTGAGAAAATCCAAAGAGCATCCCTCTTATTTTCCTTCTGTAGTTGAACTGAAAAATAGAATTCTGAACAGGTATAATAAAAGTATTAAAGGAGTATACAAGAAGAAGCAACAGGACAAGATGCATTCCTGTTTGAACAAAAAATGTAACAACAAGAGAAAGTCTTCCAAGAATACCAGCTATAAAAAAAAGATTCTTTCTATCTTTCCTCCCCTCTAAATATTCTCCCCAGTAGATGGAGAAAAGATTAGCCACAGGCCATACCATTGTAACAAAGGTTACTACAAGATTAGAAGAAAGAAGGGTCTTTCTTGCTATTATTTCCTGAAGCATAAGCCCTCCGAAGAATATACCATTTAAAGATGAAAAAATTAGGTGATTTACGAATGTGCTTTTCTCGAGGGGATTCAATTTTATCATATTGCTAACTTTAGAACAATCCCCTCTATTGTCAATAGAAGGATAACACACCCTATCCCCCCTTTTCTCGCAAATAGTTTTGTGGGAGCGACTTCCCAGTCGCGATTTCGGTTCCTCTCTACGGGATAAGCAAAGGATACAAAGAGAAGCCCAGAGATTTTTTTCCCAGGGGCGAACTGCGTTCGCCCCAACCTCTTTTTGGAGTAGCAAAACTTGTTTTGCGCACCTTGCAGGGACGATTTAGTGAGTCGTCCTTGCAATTGCAATAAGGGAGCAAGGATTCGAGGATTCAAGGGGTCTGAGTTCTGATTTAGGATTAGAAGTCAATAAGTTAAGCCAAGCACGGATTAAGTGATAAGTGGTAAGTGATAAGGGATACGTGATATGGGATATGTGGTATGTGATATGGGATATGTGGTATGTGATATGTGGGAATTAGTCAAGAGTATAGAGTCCAGTGTCAAAAAAAGAATTGGAGTAGGGGCAATTCATGAATTGCCTCTATGAGTTTCGCTCAATGGCAACGCAGAGTGAGTCTGCTACTCCAGGCTATCAGCAAAATAAGAAAGAGTCAATAGTTGCAAGTTTCAAGTTTTGGATTTAGGGGTTAATCAGTTATTATCAGTGTAAATCTGTGTCATTATTGGGCCTTGGGTCTTGGGTTTAAGGGTTAAGGGTTTTCAATCAGTTATTATCTGTGTAAATCTGCGTCTATTTTAGGATTTAGGATATAGGGGTTAGGATCTAGGTTCATGGTTTTTAGTTCTTAGTTTATCTTAATCAGTTAAATCAATGAATATCTATGTCAAAAAATGGTTGAGTGGAGGAGGGTATTTTGCAATTTGCACTTTTCATTTTGCATTGGAGCGAAGCGACATTTTCCCCCTTGACAAAACAGAAAAAACTGTTATACTGTATTAATTGGGTGATACAGATGAATATAAAAATTGATTTTGACTCACACATTCCTTTATATCAGCAGGTAACTGATAACATCATTGCTCTTATTGCGTCAGGCCAATTAAGAGTTGGAGAATCACTCCCTTCCGTAAGAAACCTTTCTTCCAGACTTGGGGTAAATCCTGCCACTATAGTTAGAGCGTACAGGAATCTTGAAAATATAGGGGTCTTGAATACAAGGAAGGGCAGGAGAAGCAAAGTTGTAGGGTTACCCAATGGTATAAAAAAAGAAAGGCTTGTTGAATTATACAGGGACTTTCTACTTGAAGTAAAAAAGGTAGGATATACAGAAAAAGAGGTTCTGGATACCGTTTCAAATCACTCTCTTAATGCAATACTCGCAATAGATGTAGGAAGTACCACTACAAAGTCGATTCTCTTCAAGAGAAATAGTGCGGGTAAGATGGTCTTCTCCGGCTTTAATCAGTCAAAAACAACAGTAGAAACCCGGGAAGAGGACGTTTGGGTTGGTATTTTAGACTCCATAAAGGGACTTGAAAGCAAAACAGGATGGAAAATCTTAAAAAATGGCAAATTACTAAGTCCATCTCTTGTTGATTGTGGGGTTGACCTTTTTGTGGCTACCAGTAGCGCCGGTGGTGGTCTCCAGATGGTGACTGTCGGACTCGTAAATTTCTACACTGCTGAAAGTGCAGAAAGAACTGCCCTGGGTGCAGGTGCTATAGTTATGGATGTTTTTTCTATTGATGATGAGAGGACAACATACGAGAAAATAATGGAATTAAAGGAACTCCGACCTGATATCATCCTTCTCTCTGGGGGTATAGAAGGTGGAGCCATATCCGGAGTAGTCCAGTTAGGCGAGGTACTCGCTGCCTCTGAAATTAGAGGTAAATTTGGTGATTATAAAATACCCCTTGTATATGCTGGAAATAGTAACGGAAGGGAGTTTATAAGTATAGCATTGAAGGATAGATTTGACCTCTCCATAACAAAGAACATAAGACCTATTTTAGATGAAGAGAATCTTTCCCCTGCAAGAAGGGAAATAACGAGAATATTTATGGAGCATGTGATGAAGAGGGCTCCTGGCTATGAAAAACTTGTGGATAGGGTATCGGCCCCTGTTCTACCCACTCCAGGAGCTGTATTCGAACTCTTAAGTAAGTATTCTGAACATAATGAGAAAAATATACTCGCCTTTGATATTGGGGGCGCAACAACGGATGTATTTTCAGCCTATAGTAAAACAGTCATAAGGACCGTCAGTGCAAATATTGGTATGAGTTACTCCCTTCTTCAAACCATTGAAAGGGCAGGTCTAAAAAATGTAATAAAAAGGATGCCTCTGGAGATAGATGAAGGGGACTTCGAAAATCTGGCTGCTAATAAGATGATCTCACCCACTTCCCTACCCTCAAATGAATTAGAGATAGAGATGGAAATAGCAGTTGCTAAAGAGATATTAAAGATAGCCCTTCTGGATCATAAAAAACTTGCGGAAAAGAGCTATGAAGAGGATACAATTACAATCGAAAACTTGATAAAGGAAAAGCATAGAAAGCTGGAATGGGACACGGGGCGATCAGAGCTCAATCCACTAATGATAGATATGATAATCGGAAGTGGTGGAATATTGTCCCATCAGGAGAGAAAAAATGCCCTTGAAATAATGATAGATGGGTTCGAGGCAAAGGGAATTACAGAATTCTATGTGGATTCAGCGTTTATGATGCCCCATCTTGGGGTTCTTTCCTCTGTGAATCCCGCCCTGGGTCTTGAACTCTTTGAAAGTGAGTGTCTTGTTCCTCTTGCAACGGTGGTTTCTCCTATAGGAAGGGACAAATTGGGAAGAGTGGCATTTACTATTATCGTTGGTAATGAGGAAAGGGAAGTAAAGGTTGGGGACTTTATAAGAATTCCTCTATCTAAAGATACGGTTGAGATAGAAGTATTACCATCAAAAAGGTTTGATGCAGGCAAAGGGAAAGGTATCCTTGTGAGAAAAGTCATAAAGTGCGGACAATTTGGGATTATATGCGATATGAGAAGTAAACCCCTTAATCCAACGCCAGAAGCAATAATGGAATGGAGGAAAGTAATAACAGAGGACAATAATGGCAAAGATTAGAAAAAAGAGGGTCCTACCCTTTGATGGCAAGATATTAGTAAAAGAGGGCGACAGAGTGAAACCTGATACGATTATTGCGGAGATGTTTTACCTTGGAGAAAGGCCTTTTATAGTTGATATAGCAGGAAGGTTAAATATCGATTTAAAGGAAATCGAAGGTTATCTTACAAAGAAGATAGGTGACTATATAGAAGTAAGGGATACTATTGCAGTAAGGCATAGAATGGCTGTGAGGTTGGAAGCACATTCCCCTGTCAGCGGTATCCTTGAAT
>DAOVFB010000150.1 GCA_030668705.1 Candidatus Stahliibacteriota bacterium | reverse complement strand
TGTCGCTTCGCTCCAGTCTTTTAGTAGTCAAAATTCTTGAATCTTTCTTAATTTGCTGTTTGCTGATAGTCTGGAGTAGCAGAGCTTGCTCTGCGTTGTTTTGCGCGAAACTCATAGAGGCAATTCATGAATTGCCCCTACACCAATTCTTTTTTTGACACTGGACTCTGGACACTCGACTAATATTCACGTATCTCTTATCACGCTAATCCTAAATTCAGCTCTTGACAGAAGACAGGATTTCAATATTATGCACATAGGTTCATAATCTATATGTTATAATTGATTTTGAAGTTTAAAATAGTTACAAATGAGGAAGAGGAGGTCGGCAATATGTTAAGGGTCATAGGGAAGGAGCTTAAGAATCATGCACCTCATACTGCCCTGGGGGTAGTTAGTGGAATTATTGCCATGTTCCTTTTCTACAGGTTACCACATAGAATCGCCTTCAATGTTTTCTACACCCTGCACCCTCTTCACGTCGTCTTCAGTGCTATGGCGACAGCATCCCTATACAAACTTCACAGGCAAAGAGAAAGGTGTAACATATGGATGTTATATCTGATTGGATATACAGGAGTTATTGTAATAGCTACAATAAGTGATTCAGTGATTCCATATTTAGGGGAAATTCTACTTGATTTACCCAATAGAGGGATTCATATAGGATTTATTGAAAAATGGTATCTCATAAACCCACTTGCGCTTCTGGGAGTAACTATAGCATATTTTAAAACCCAATCCAAACATCCCCATACTATCCATGTGCTTCTAAGCACCCTGGCATCCCTGTTCCATATTATTATGGCATTGGGAGGAAAAATAGACTTCGTTTCTTCCATTGTTATCGCAATTTTCTTATTCCTTGCCGTCTGGATACCCGCCTGTGGAAGCGACATAGTATATCCGCTATTATTTGTAAAGGAATGATGGGATCCCTCTAACCTTGACATAACTCAATTTGCTGATATAATCGTTCTATGATGAATTATTTTATCCTGATGCGGCCAACCTTGTTCCTTCCATTATGGATATTTTTCCTATTGGGTGCCCATTTTGCTGAAGGGTCTCTATCATGGAGATCAATTTCTATTTTTATTCTATATACCCTCCTGATGGGTGGTGTTTATGTCCTGAATCAGATTGTAGATAGGGAATCTGATCGAAAGAACGAGAAATTATTTCTACTCTCAGATGGGATCATACCTTTGACTCATGCCTATGCTGAGATGATAACACTCTTTATCATATCTCTTGGGCTTTCTTTGTTGTTTGGTAAAGTTGTATTTCTTTATTTTCTTATATCCCTTTTAATGGGCATTACCTATTCTTTTCCTGTGGGTGGCATGAAAGCAAAACCATTCCTCGATATACTCTGGAATTCTTTTGGTTATGGAGTCCTTGCCTTTGTCATTGGATGGATTTCAGTAAGTTTCCCTTCTCCCCATATGTGGATCCGCGGAATACCCTATTTTCTTGCGGTCTCAGCCGTTTTTGTGAATACAACCATACCGGACATAAAAGGGGATAGGGAAGAGAGGAAGATAACAACCGGGGTCCTCCTCGGTAAAAAGAAAACACTTATACTCGGGGTTATTCTTGATATCCTAGCAGTTATTGTTTCTTATCTCCTGGGAGACCATATATGTTTAATAGCAGCGGGTCTATCCCTGCCAATATTTATCTATGCATACCTTAATTCTGGTAGCAAACCTATATTACTATCAATTAGAGCAACATCGGGAATACTTGGAATAGCTGTATTTATCATAACTCCTATTATAATTCCTCTTTTTCTACTAATACTACTAATACAAAAGAACTATTATCGAAAGCGGTTCAACATTAATTATCCATCTCTCTATAGTGGAGCAGATAGGGAATTCTGATTAGTGGCCATAATTCTCTTATTATTCAATCTCACTCCAAAGGTAGATAGTCTAATCTTGAGGTCAATTGAGCTTTCGTATCAGGAAGAATTTGCCCGTTCGGAATCTTTGCTGAAAATTGTAATTAATGAAACTCCCGACAACCCTGCACCTTACTTCTGTTTAGCGTCGCTATATGAGCTGATGTGGGTGGATCTGGGTTGTGACTCATTTGCAGTAAAATTCTTTTCATACTCAGATTCAAGTATTATGATTGCCAACGAATGGGTGAAAAAACATCCAGACGATGCGTGGGGGTATTTCTTTATGGGAGGAGCCTATACCATACGCATATTTTATTATGCATTGAATGGAGATGCCTTCAAGGGATTGTCTTTTGTCGGTCCTGCACTTAAAGCGCTTTCAAGATGCCAGGCAAAAGACCCGGGGGTATCAGATGTCTATTTGGGACTCGGGGGCTGGGAATATTTCAAAGGTCATTTTCCCTTGCTTAATTCAAAGAAAAAGAAGGGCCTTTCAATGATTAAAAGAGCAAGTGAGAATGCAAAGTATGTTTCCCTGTATGCAACCCTCGCTTATGCCCAGATACTCTTGCGAGAAGAAAACTTCCAGGAAACTATTTCAATACTCACACCTTTAGTGGATTCCTTTCCCAATTCAAGAACATTAACATGGCCACTTCTCAAAGCTTACTTCGGAGGTAAAGACTACGAGAATGCTCTAAAGATGGCGGATCGTCTTATTAATCTCTCAGAGGACAATAAATACTCTAATTTTAGTGCACACTATTATAAAGTAAAGATTCTAATGGTTCTTAAAAGACTTAGAAGGGCAGTAAATACCTCTGAAGAAGCGTTAGAAATTGACGTGGATATAAATGCCCCTGACGTTAAGTCAATGAAAGAAGAGTTGAATAAAACCCTAAAAGAATTGTATCAAAGAATAGGCGTTAAATAAGGAATTAGGGTGTTCTGAGTTGGATTAGCGTGATAAGAGATACGTAAATAATAGTCTATAGTCGAACCTCAAGAGTATAGAATAAAGAGTCAAAAGATAGAATTGGAGTAGGGGCAATTCATGAATTGCCTCTATGAGTTTCGCGCAAAACAACGCAGAGCAAGCTCTGCTACTCCGAAATTTGCAAATAGTTTTACGCTCGGGGGTGGACAGATATGACATGATGAATACAGGTTAAGGAGGGCGAAGATGTCATACTGTGCAACCACCGAGCTTGTTTACCCATGTTTGTCTGGGTTTAAATTAAGGGGGTGAGGGGGATAACACATATCACCTGTTTGTCTTCTCGCTTGACTTCTATCACATATCACCTTTATTGAAAAATAACCGTGAGTTTACCGTGGCATATCCCTTGGTGGTGTGTTCCGGGTTTATTGAGTTCATAGGGTTCGTTGGGTTCATTGAGTTTTTCCTAATCAACGACTCAACTATTCAACCACTTAACCATTTAACTAAATCTGCGTTCATCTGTGTGCATCTGCGGTTTCATTCCGGTGTAGGGATGTGTTTTTAATCAGTTGATATCTGTGTTAATCTGTGTCATTATTAGGTCTTAGGTGTTTGGTCTTGGGTCTTAGGTTTATTTTTTTACCAACTTAACGACTCAACTACTCAACTATTTAACTATATCCGTGTTTATCAGTGTAAATCTGTGTCTGAAATTTAGTTCTGAGTTCAGTGTTCCTAGTTTATATTAATCAGTTCAAATCTGTGTTAATC
>DAOVFB010000033.1 GCA_030668705.1 Candidatus Stahliibacteriota bacterium | reverse complement strand
GGCAATAGCCTTGGGCTTGCCATCATTGTAGGTGTAATTATAAGTCTTTTGGGGATTCTGGGGAGTAGCTGGTTACTTTCTATTATGGGCGCAAGTGAATCTGTATGTCTTATTGGTACTGGTTATCTCAGGATTGTGCTTGGTATGGCACTATTTCGGATTGTGTTCTTTGTTTCTTCTGGAATTCAAAGGGGGATGGGGGATGCAAGAACTCCTATGTTCATAATGGTGGTTGCGAATATCTTCAATATAGTTTTCAATTATTTTCTTATATTCGGAATAGGGATATTCCCGAGACTTGGAGTGTTGGGGGCTGGTATTGCTACAGGTGGTGCTCATATTTTAGCGGGTATTTCCATATTTTTTATCATCCTTTGCTTTAGAAAAGGGGTCCCGGTCTCTTTAAGTGATGTAAAAAGGCTGGATGTAAATATGGTAAGGAACATCTGGAGGATTGCAATCCCGGCAACCCTGGAAATTACTGTCAGGAGAATAGGCTTACTTATCTTTATGAGAATGGTAGCAGCCCTTGGAACAGCTGCCCTTGCAGCTCATCAGCTTGCAGTAAGGATAGAGGCATTTTCCTTTATGATAGGTGTTGGCTTTGGAATTGTTGCAAGTACCCTTGTTGGACAGAGTCTTGGGGCTGGGAAGATTTCCCTGGCTGAGGAGAGTATCAAGAAAACATCCTATTATGCAATTGGTTTTATGACTATGTTGAGTTTTGCCTTTATTCTATTCCCAGGAGTCATCCTGCGGATATTCAGGCCTGAAATGGATGTTGAATTACTTGCCATTAGCGCCCTTATTATATGTTCATTTGAACAGATACCCCTTGGTTTGAATATGGTTGTTACGGGTGGCTTTAAAGGAGCAGGTGATACAAAAATCCCGATGCTCATATCTGCAGTAGGTTCCCTTCTTATCCGTGTTCCTCTTGCCTATCTACTCGCTTTTAAACTCAATCTCGGGTTCACTGGTATCTGGATTGGAACGGTGTTTGATTGGTGGGTAAAAGCAATCCTTAGCGTAATTGCTTTTT
The DNA here is from genome assembly GCA_030668705.1 of Candidatus Stahliibacteriota bacterium. Taxonomy (GTDB): domain Bacteria; phylum Hydrothermota; class UBA3072; order UBA3072; family UBA3072; genus DAOVFB01. The sequence continues at coordinate 17,335 of DAOVFB010000033.1, read as the reverse complement.
ACAGGGGTAGATGGAGAGAGCTAAAATTCCACTAATCCACCTTTGTGTATGCCACAGAGAAGTCGCTTCGCTCCATTGTAAAATGCAAATTGCAAATTTCAAAATTTAATAACTAAAGAAATAACTCAAACATAAATTCTAAATCCCAAATCCTGACACTGGACACTGGACGCTCGACTCTTGACTAATCCCCACATATCACATACCACATATCCCATATCACATATCCCATATCCCTTATCACCTACCACTTATCACATACCACGATAATCCTAACCCCTATATCCTATATCCTAACCCCTGAATTAGACACTGATTTACACAGATATTAACTGATTAAAAACCCCTAATCACCACCGAAACGAAACCGCAGATACACACAGATATTAATTGACTGACCCCCCCTTTCCACGCCATAAAAAATTGGTCGCAGCTGTCAGTCCTTGTGGGCTTGGGGTGAAATCTCCTCTTTTATAAACCAAATTCCTTCTTTGCGAGCTTTGCTCCCTTTGCGGGCTTGGCGAGAAATTTAAATTTAGACGCAGATTAATAAAGTTAAATAGTTGAGTCGTTGAAAAGGTTGGAAAAGAACACTGACTAACCGACCAACTTATATACTTATAGCTATTTTGCTGATAGCCTGGAGTAGCAGACTCACTCTGCGTTGCCATGGCGCGAAACTCATAGAGGCAATTCATGAATTGCCCCTACTCCAATTTTTTTTGACACTGGACACTGGACGCTCGACTCTTGACTAATCCCCACATATCACATACCACATATCCCATATCCCTTATCCCTTATCACTTACCACTTATCACATACCACGATAATCCTAACATACCAACCGACTAACCGAGCAACCACCGATCCTAAACCCTAAAACCCAAGACCCAATACCTTTCCTGTCGAAGATTTTCCTTCTTGACAAATGATAGATATATACTATATTAAGATAGATCTCTTCGGGGCCGGGTGAAATTCCCGACCGGCGGTGATAGCCCGCGAGGAAAAATCCTGATTCGGTGGAATTCCGAAGCCGACGGTCAAAGTCCGGATGGAAGAAGAGGTAAAAAGGGCCCTGAAGTGGGCTTTGAACTTTTTATGATAAGTAATTTAGATTATTATTTTATCCGAGACACCTTCAATCTTGCAAGAAAAGGAGAGGGTATTGTTTCACCTAATCCTCTTGTAGGCGCAATAGTAGTTAAGGACGGAAAAGTTCTGGGTAAGGGTTATCATAAAGGGAGGCGCAAACCTCATGCTGAGGTTTGCGCTATAGAAGATGCAGGTTCTAAAGTTCGCGGTGGTACCTTGTATGTTTCCCTTGAGCCATGTTGCCATTACGGTGAGACCCCTCCCTGTACAGATCTTATTATTTCCTCTGGCATAAAAAGGGTTGTTGCTCCTATAGAGGATCCAAATCCACTCGTTAACGGAAAGGGATTTGAGGTACTAAGGAGTAACAAAGTAGAAGTGACCACAGGGGTACTGAAGGAAGAGGCTTGCCAACTTAATTCATTTTATCTTAAATATATAAAAGAAAAAATACCTTATGTGGTATTAAAGGCTGCGCTCACCCTCGATGGTAGAATAGGAGATCCCGAAAGAGAAATCTATGAGATTACATCCAGAGAATCCAGGGAAGAAGTTCATCGATGGAGAAACAGGGTAGATGCTATACTTGTTGGTGTGGAAACGGTCATTACGGATAATCCAGAATTAACAGTACGATTGGTCAGAGCAAGCCATGAGCCCTATAAGGTAGTGATAGATCCTAATTTACGGACACCAAAAGATGCAAAAATCTTTGACGGAAAAGGGAATGTAATCATAGTAACGCAAAAAGAGGAAGGAAATAATAGATATCCGGGTGCAGATATATGGACATTTCAACAGAAGAAGGGTATAATTTCCGTAAAAGAAATACTTAAAAGGGTAGGAGAATTCGGTATAACATCCATTCTTATAGAGGGAGGAAGTAGGACTTACACAAATTTCGTAACTGAGGGGGTGGTTGATAAGTACCTTCTATTCTATTCCCCTTCTATTATAGGTGATGGTGTACCTTTTCTTTCTTGTGCGGTGAGGCGGAAATTCCTTAATACTCATATAAAAACCTTCGGGGATGATATTTTAGTAGAGGCAAATAATTCATGTTTACAGGGATAATCGAAAAGGTCGTAAGAATAGATAGAATCAAAAAAGAGGGGAGAGGTATATCTATTCATTTGCAACTTCCATTCGATGTTAAAGAGGGTGACAGTATTGCCGTAAATGGCGTATGTCTAACTGTTAGTTCTATCTATGGAAGGACAAGCATCTTTAGAGCTATGGAGGAAACTCTCCAGAAGACCAATCTATCAATGTCAAAGCCCGGAGATTGGGTGAATATTGAAAGGTCCTTAAGAGTTGGCGATTCAATTAATGGACACATTATATATGGACATATAGACGGGTTGGGCAGGTTATCTTCTATACGAAAAACCCCGTCTTCAACAGAGCTTAAAATTGAATATCCTCCAGTGCTTGCAAAGTACATAGCAAAAAAAGGAAGTGTAGCTCTGGATGGTATATCACTTACGGTTGTAGATGTATCCCCTCTGCAATTCCAGGTTGCAATAATACCATATACGAAAGATAAGACAAATATTCAATATAGGAAGAAAGGGGATTGGGTAAATATCGAAATCGATCCCCTTGCAAGATATATTGAAAGAATCAGGGAGGCCAGGTATGAGTGAGTTTAGTTCTATAGAAGGGGTCCTCGATGATATAGGAAAGGGTAGGCCAATAATTATGGTCGATGACGAAGACAGGGAAAATGAAGGGGATTTTATAGTTGCATCGGAAAAGATCAGACCTGATACAATAAATTTTATGGCAAAGGAAGGCCGCGGACTTATCTGTGTCTCGCTCCCTCCGGAAAGACTTCAGGAACTACACCTACCACTGATGACTACCAATATAACGGCACGTCATGGGACCGCTTTTACCATATCAGTGGATGCAAAGAGGGGGACAACAACAGGTATAAGCGCTTTTGACAGGAGTGTCACGGTTAAAACACTTATCGATCCCGACACAAAACCCTCTGATCTTGCAAGGCCCGGCCATATATTTCCACTCCAGGCCAAAAAGGGAGGGGTCTTGCGTAGAGTGGGACATACGGAAGCATCTATGGATATTGCTAAAGTCGCAGGTTTCTATCCTTCCGGGGTTCTCTGCGAGATAATGGACGAAGACGGAACAATGGCAAAATTGCCTCGCCTTACAGAAATAGCGAGTAAGCATAACTTGAAGATAATCACTGTGCAATCTCTTGTTGAATACAGGCAGAAAAAGGAGAAACTGGTGAAGAGGGAGCCGGAGGTTGTTTTTCCAACGCGTTTCGGAAGATTTCGGCTCATTCCGTTTTCAAATCAACTCGATGATAAGATCCATATTGCACTTGTTAAGGGAGAAGTGGATGGTATGGAGAATGTTCTTGTCAGGGTTCATTCGGAATGCTTAACTGGTGACACCCTCCGTTCACTCCGGTGCGATTGTGGCAACCAATTGGAAAGTGCTCTGCGAAGGATAAATGAGGAAGGCATAGGGGTTTTTCTGTATATGAGGCAGGAAGGTAGGGGTATTGGTTTACTCAACAAATTAAAAACTTATAAACTTCAAGATGAGGGACTTGATACAGTCCAGGCCAATGAAAGACTGGGATTTAAACCGGATCTCAGGGATTATGGAATAGGCGCCCAGATATTAAAGGATCTGGGGCTTTCAACAATACGACTCCTGACCAATAATCCAAGAAAGATAGTTGGTTTTGAAGGATATGGCCTGACTGTTACGGAAAGGGTCCCAATTGAAACCCAACCAAACGAAGAAAATGTGAATTATCTCAGGGCTAAAAAGGAAAAGATGGGGCATTATTTAAAAAATGTATAAGGTATCAATGTGAACCACAGAGCCACAAAGAACACGAGTAAAAGAGCACAACGAGTTCTCTCCTGTCTCTGTAGCATTATTAGGTGTTTGGTCTTAGGTTTAGGGTACAGAGTTCAAGGTTTCAAGTTTCAAGTTACAAGTTTGAACGAAGCGACATATCCGTGTAAATCTGCGGTTTCGTTTGACTTTGGACTTTGGACATCGGACATTGGACTAACAAAAACTATTCAACTACTCAACTATTTAACTATATCACTCTGTGTCTCTGTGGCAAAAAAATAAGGAGGTAAAATGGAATTTAAGGGTAAGATAAAAGGTAAGGGATTAAAGGTTGCTATTGTTATCTCTCGTTTCAATAGTAGGGTAACGGAAAAACTCAAGGATGGAGCGATTGATTGTCTCGTTCGCCATGAAGTAAATGAGAAAGATATAGACATATACTGGATACCGGGGTCTTTTGAATCTCCGATGCTTCTTAAGAAAGTAGTTGATAGGGGTGGCTATGATGGCTATATCGTGCTGGGTGCTCTCATCAGGGGTGATACTCCCCATTTTGATTATTTGGCTGCGGAGACCATAAAAGGGATAGCGAAAATATCACTGGAAGCAGATGAACCTGTTATTTTTGGAGTGATAACAGCAGATACAGAAGAACAGGCGTTAAGCAGAGCCGGTCTGAAAGTTGGCAACAGGGGTTGGGATGCTGCAATTAACTCACTTGAGATGATTAACCTTTACAAGACGCTGAAGAGTGGTCACTAAAAGGAGACTTGGAAGGATTCTTGCTGTTCAGAGTTTGTATCCTTCCCGGATAAACGTAGCGTCTTCAGTAGAAGCCCTTCATAACTTAGTTAAGGCTGGGAAGTACGATGAAAAGTCAGTGGAGTTTGCAACACGGCTTGTGGGTTCTCTTACCGATCACCTAAAAGAGATTGACGAACTGATTATGAAGTTCATCGAGAACTGGGAATGGGACCGTGTCTGTGCTATGGATAAAGCTATTCTTGGTATTGCGGTCACAGAACTTCTTTATTTTCCCGAGAATCCACCGAAGGTGATTATCGATGAAGCTATAGAAATTGCAAAGGAATATTCCACTGAGAAATCCGGTCAGTTTGTTAATGGTCTTCTGGATAGGATTGCAAGAGAGAAAGGATTTTTATGAAATATGTGATAATCTCTGACATACATGGGAACTTAGAAGCCTTCCAGAGTGTTCTTTCGTGGATACATTCATATGAAGAAAATGATAAGGTCGTATGTCTTGGAGATATTGTTGGCTATGGTGCTGACCCAGGGGAGTGTATAGAACTTACACGAGGCATTTCTGATATAATAATTGCAGGTAACCACGATTTTGCAGCAGTAGGGAAAACAGATATTGATTTCTTCAATCCTGTGGCAAAGGAAGCTGCTATATGGACAGGAGGAATACTCTCTAACGAACATATCAATTTCCTGAAATCCCTCCCACTCGTTTGTGAAACTTCAGATGTACATTTTGTTCACAGTTCTCTATATAATCCCGATGAATGGAGATATCTACTGAGTCTACACAATGCCCAGATAGATTTCCAGATAATGAAGAAAGACATTCTCTTTGTTGGACATTCTCATATTCCTCTGGTGTTCGAAGATAGAAATGGAAAGATAAACTTGATAACGGACCCTGAAATCAATCTGGATCAGAATGCAAAATATATCATCAATCCAGGGAGCGTTGGACAACCAAGGGATCATGACCCAAGAGCATCCTTTGCAGTGTTCGATTCGGAAGATCGGTATCTGAAGATAATCCGACTTGATTATAATATACAAAAAGCACAGATGAAGATAAAAGCGGCCGGTCTCCCGGAAATACTTGCTGAGCGCCTGAGTTATGGAAGATAATATTTTACTACTCGCCAATTGCTTCCACATTGCAACCTTCAATGATTCAATGGATGAACTTAAAGGGCAGGATATTCTGATAGAGGGTAACAGAATTAAGGAGATTGGGGAAGGTATAGAACTATCTACCGAGGAGATAAATGGAGCGGAAATTATAGATTGTTCTAGCTATCTCGTTATTCCAGGTATGATAAATACACATCATCATTTATTCCAAAATCTTACGAGAAACCTTCCTTCAGTTCAAAATGTGAAACTCTTTGATTGGCTTACCCATTTATATCCAATCTGGGTGAACATTGATGGAGAAGCGATTTATTATTCAACACTTCTTGGATGTGGGGAATTGTTAAAGACCGGAGCGACCACTACAACTGACCACCATTATCTTTATCCTGAATCTTTTAAAGGGGATTTGATGGAGATTCAGTTTGAGGCAGCTCTGGAGTTGGGAATAAGGTTTTCGCCATCCAGGGGTTCTATGACAATGGGTAGGAAAGAGGGAGGATTACCACCCAGAGAAGTAACCCAGAGCACGGAAGAGGTAATAGAGGATAGTATGCGGGTGATTAATAAATTCCATGACCCTCGACCCCTTTCGATGAGAAGGATCACACTAGCACCCTGTAGCCCCTTTTCGGTTGGAAGAGACCTTATGATAAAGATAGCGGAGTTGGCTCGTGCCCATTCTCTTCCTCTCCACACGCATCTGGCAGAAACTCTTGATGAAGAGAAATATTGCCTTGAACGTTTCAAAAAGAGGCCTCTCGAGTTGATGGAAGAACTTAATTGGTTGGGAGAGGATGTTTATTTTGCCCATGGTATCCAGTTTAATGATGCTGAATTAGATTTGCTTTCCCGAACAAAGACGGCAATTTCACATTGTCCATCCTCCAACATGAGACTTGGTTCGGGGATAGCAAGGGTGCGGGAGATGTTGGACAGAGGAATCATTGTGGGGTTGGGTGTTGATGGCTCCGCTTCTAATGATTCCTCGGATATGCTGGGCGAAGCAAGGAATGCAATGTTATTACAGAGGGTAAAATATGGGCCAAAGGGTTTATCTGCAAGGGAAGCTCTATCTTTGGCTATAAAAGGTGGAGCTGAAATACTGAACTTCCCTGAACTTGGTTCTATAGAGGAAGGCAAGGGTGCTGATCTTGCTCTATTTAACTTAAAAGATATTCAATATGCAGGAGGTTTATCCGACCCACTTGCTACTATTGTATTTGCAGGCTACAATCACGAGACTGTCTATACCATTGTCAATGGGAAAATAGTAGTAAGGGAAGGCAAACTTGTTAATTTGTGCGAGGAAGAAATCGTAGAAAATGTGAACAGGATATCTGCAGATCTTACAAAGAGACATTAATCATAAATTAGTTACATTTGGTTTTATAATTGGATTTATCTAAATCAAGAAACAAAAAATTAAAAAACTTGACATTCTAAAAATTTGAAGTATAAGAAGTATAAAATTATTACTCATCTGTAAGAAAAAAGGGGACTTGACCAGAAAGGAAGAAGATGTTAAACTTAAACGAGTATGAATTTCTATACCAGAATTATTTACAATATCAATACAGAAGACTCTTATATACTTTTCAGGATTTAATGCTCACTTAACATATAAAAGGAGGAATGATGCTTGAAAGATATAAAGGAAACCCCATACTCAAGCCTATAGAATCTCATCCCTGGGAATCCAAAATGGTATTCAACACTGGAGCCATATATCTTAATGACAGGTTTCATCTATTGTATAGAGCAAGTGATAAAGACGAGATCTCTACACTTGGATATGCATCATCAAAGGATGGTTTTCATATTGATGAAAGACTCGATTCGCCCGTGTTTTCACCGCAGAGTGAATTGGATTATCTTGGAGTAGAAGACCCAAGAATAATAAAGATCGGGAATAAGCTCCATATAGCATATACAGCATATGGAAGAGTACCAGGGATGGATGATAAATTACGTAAAGATACAAGGATACCCCAGATTGCATTAACCTCTATATCTGTGGATGATTTTTTAAATCACAGGTGGAATTTTAGTGAACGGATATATCCATTACCTGGAGTGATTGATAAAGATGTTGTAATATTCCAGGAGAAATTTAACGGGAAATATGTGATCTATCATAGGGTCTCACCACATATTTGGATATGTTACTCTGATGATCTTAAACACTGGTACAATCATGATATACTGATGAGTCCAAAGGAAGAATGGGAACATTTTAAGATAGGGGCAAGCGCACCTCCTATTAAGACAGAAAAGGGTTGGTTATTTATCTATCATGGAGTTTCTAGAACTTTCGTTTATAGGCTTGGTTTTGCTTTTTTAGATATAGAGGATCCTACCAGGATTATCTATAGACATTCTGAACCAATTCTTGAGCCTGCGATGGAATATGAGAAGGAAGGTGTAATCCCAATGGTTGTCTTTACCAATGGTGTAGTTCTTAAAGACGATATTGTTTTCGTATACTATGGTGGAACAGATACTGTTATCTGTGTAGCAACAGCCCCAATATCTCGGTTCTTTGAACTCGCAGGTCTATGATAATGCTAAGATTGATTAAATGGTTCAACATTCCTTTAACCGGTATATTGCTTCTAACGATGAATATTCCCTTACAAGCAGGTGGAGATGTCGTAAAGCTTATCTACTGGCCTTCTTCTAACCCACATGAGATAGAATTAGCAGTTAATATTGTAGATGAGTGGAATAAAACACATCCCAATATCCAGGTTGATATGCAACCACTTCCAGCCAGCCAGTCGAGTGAAGAGGTACTCCTTACAGCAGTTGCAGCCAGGACAACACCAGATATATGTTCTAATATCTGGCCTGGAATCGTGGAAGAATTTGCCGAGGCAAATGCTCTTGTTGCTCTTGATAGATTCAAAGACTTTCAAGATGTGACTCTTTCACGTATATCAAGTGATATCCTTACAAACTTCATCTCAAGAGATGGACATTATTATCAAATGCCATGGAAGGGTAATCCAATAATGATGGAATATAATGTAAGACTTTTTAGGGAGGCTGGCATAACTAATCCACCACGAACATATTCTGAGTTTATGGAGGATGCCAAGAAACTCACGAAAGATACAGATGGTGATGGCTCAGTTGACCAGTGGATTGGTGTAATTAATGTGAACCCCGTATGGTGGCATCGGTTCTTTGATTTCTATGCAATGTATATTGCTGCATCTGGTGGGAGGACACTATTTAAGAACGGAGAAGTTGACTTTGATAATGAATATGCTGTTGATGTATTTCGTTTTTTACAAGAGGGTTTTAAAAGGGGATATTTTCCTAGGGGTACGCTTCAGGGGAGCCAATTTTTATTAGAAAATATTGCTGTTCAATTTGTGGGACCCTGGGATATCGCGTATCTGGAGAAATATAAACATGAGGGTTTTGAGTATGATTTTGCACCCTTGCCTGTTCCAGATGGAACTCCAGAACCTATTCTAACCTACAGCGACCCAAAGAATATAGTTATATTTAGTACCACGAAACATCCAGAAGAGGCCTGGGAATTTGTTAAATTCCTGATATCAAAAGAGAGTGACCTCAAACTTCTAAGGATAACTTCTCAAATTCCCTTTAGAAAGGATTTAGATATCGATTCAACCTATAAGGAATTTTTTGAGGAGAATCCAAAGGTGTTAAAATTTGCCAGACAGATATCATATACAAGAGGTTTTGATAATGTCACACAGTTAAAGGAGGTATTTGATGTTATAGCACAGGCATTTGAGTATTCTGTTGTTTATGGTATGCAAGAGCCTCGTGAATCTGTAATGAACGCTGCAGAAACCTGCAGACGAATTCTAAAGAGATAGAAGATATGGAGAAACTTTGTAGATACGAAACTGATAGGGTGGGATATGTGATGGTGTTGCCGTATATCATATTCTTTCTTATATTCGTGGGCTATCCTCTATTTTTTTCTTTCATTCTAGTTTTTCATAAGTGGAACATAATCTCACCCATGAAATTTGCCGGGCTTTATAATTTTAATTTTCTTCTCCATGATCCACTCTTCTGGAAATCCTTGCGCAACACACTTATATTCCTCATTATACACATACCCTTGCAGATTATTGTAGCCTTGGTCATTGCAAATATCCTTAATCAGAAAATCATAGCACGAGGTTTCTTTAGAGCATCGTTTTTCCTTCCCGTTGTTATATCAGGTGTGGTAATTACCATACTCTGGCAGCAGTTCTATTCGTTTGAGACGGGTCTATTTAATACTATACTCTCCAGGATTGGAATGACAAAGATACCTTGGTTAATCAACACCAAATTTGCTATGCCATCGATTGCTATAATGGCTACATGGAAGAACGTCGGGCTCTATATTGTTCTATTCTTAGCAGGTCTGCAGGCTATACCGTCCTCCATCTATGAAGCTGCAGATGTTGATGGAGCAACAGCACGCCAGAAGTTCTTTTATATAACCATTCCAATGTTAAATCCCACTATGATAATGGTATTGATACTTTCAACGTTAGGTGGATTCTCTCTATTCATAGAACCTTATGTGATGACAGGTGGTGGACCAATTAACAGTACATTATCCTGTGTATTGTATATTTATAAGCAGGCTTTCTATTTCAACCATATGGGATATGCGGCGACATTAGCGTTTACTGTAGCCTTTATTATAATGATTGTGGTTATAATACAACGAAAGTTGTTTGAGACTGAGGTGTACGCATGAAAAGGATAATATTCTACATATTATTATTGATTGCTACTCTTATCTTTGTCTATCCATTCATCTGGATGACAACAGCATCACTACGACCAGAGAGAGAGATATCTTACCTTTCTCCTTTATCTCGAAATTTCTCTTTCGGGAGTTATATAACAGTCTTCAAGAGAATCCCAATAGTGAGAGCTTTCCTTAATAGTCTCATTGTGTCCAGTTCTATAACCATCTCGGTACTCATCTTCTCTTCAATGATTGGTTATGCTCTGTCAAGGCTTAAGTTTAAAGGAAGAGAACTGATATTTATGGTTATACTATTTACGATGATGATTCCATTCCAGATAACTCTGATACCGCTTTATGTGCTGATGGTTAAGTTGGGCTGGACAGATACGTATCAGGCGCTAATCGTTCCTGGAATGATAAGTGCCTTTGGTATTCTCTTATTCAGACAATATTTCAAGGCTTTCCCTAAGTCAATAATAGATGCAGCAAGAGTGGATGGGTGTAGTGATTTTGGTATACTTTATCGGATTATCTGGCCTAACTCCATACCTGCGTTGGTGACTGTGGGGATAATCACATTTATGAATACATGGAATAATGTACTCTGGCCATTAGTCGTTATTAGAAAAACATCCTTTATGACCATGCCACAGATGGTAGTCCTGTTTACAGTTGGAGGTCAGGCTGAGGCACAAGTGGGTGTGCAGTTAGCGTCAGCGATGATGTTGGCGATCCCTATAGTCATAATATACATGATATTCCAAAGACATTTTATCGCCAGTATGGCTCATACAGGCATAAAAGGATGACTTGCAGATGCGAAGAGCAAAAAGAAATTTCTCATTTAAAACCCCGTAGAAATGAAAGGTATGGAAAAGACTTGCTTTATAAAGAAAGGAAAGCCCCTATATTTGATAGGTGCTAACTATTGGCCCAAAAAGACAGGACCTTTGATGTGGAGAAAATGGGACCCGAATGAGGTGAGAGAGGAACTCAAACAGATGAAGGGTCTGGGTATGAATGTTTGCCGTTCTTTTCTATATTTTCCCGACTTTATGCCAACACCTGATAATGTAGATAAAGAAATGCTTCTCAAATTATCTGAGTTTATTTCAATTTGTGAAGATGAGGATATCTATACGATACCATCCTTTTTTGTTGGTCATATGTCAGGAGAAGACTGGGATGTCAGCTGGAGGAAGAATAGAAACTTCTATAACGATCCCTGGATGCTCAAGCAGGAATCATTGTATGTTGAGGAGGTAGTAAAAAAGGTCAGGAATAGTAAAGCAATAATTGGATGGTTACTTTCAAATGAAATTACAAACTACGCTGGTATCGCAGATTCTAAGAGTGTACTCAAATGGATAAGGACTATCTGTGAAACAATTCGCAAGATTGATCCGATACACCCAATCAGTGTCGGTGATGGAGCCTGGGGACGAGAAGTTCATGGTAAGGATAATGGATTCAGATTAAGCGAGCAAAGAGATGTTATTGATTTTTTTGGACCTCACATTTATCTATACGATGACGATGCTCTCCGCCACTCGTACATCCCCTCTTTTATAATAAAAATGTGCGATTACGGAAGACCTGTTCTTCTCGAAGAATTTGGATGCTCTAATTGCTATGTCTCGGAGAAACATCAAGCAGATTACTACCGTACAACTTATAATAGCACTTTTCTAGCGGGTGCAGTTGGAACTTTATGTTGGTGCTACTCTGATTTCGATCTTCCCTATCAGCGACCTTACTCGCATCACGCCCATGAACTACTCTTTGGCGTTACCCGAAAAGAAGGGACAGTGAAACCCGCTGGATATGAAATAAAAAGGTTCGGAAAAATATTAGATGCCATTGGTCCATCTGAAATCGATATAGAGGAGAATGGTGTCTGCATTCTCGTTCCATCCTATTATTTCCTTGATTACCCATATTCATCAGAAGATAAAGATATGATTAAAAAGGTTCTACTCCAGTCTTATACATTGACTAAACAGGTACACATAAACAGTGGATTTCTTCCGGAGTACCAACTGGGGGATGATATTGAGTCGAAAGAGGAACAAAGTATTCCAGAAGATATAAAATTGTTAATTTCTCCTAATATACAGAAATTAACCGCTCCCTTCTGGGAGGTTGTCTATAGATATGTTGAAGAAGGTGGTATTTTTTACTGTTCCTTTCACTTCGATATGTGGATTCATATATTCGAACAATTATTTGGTGCAAAACACCATTTGCGATTTGGGTTAGCAGACATACCAGAGTGTAAAGAGATAGAGATAGAGTTCACTCGCGAATTATTTGACATACCAAAGAATGAAAAATTTGCATACCAACTTAATGGACATTCCAGAGAGAATGCATTTTGTCCGGTTACACCTACAAAAGCAGAAGTCATTGCAATAGATAGAGATGGTAGGCCCGCAATACTCTTAAATTCAATAGGGAAGGGGAAGGTAGTATTTTCGACCTATCCACTTGAATATTATCTGGCAAATACTCATGATGTTTACAAGAAAGATAAAATGTACAGGATTTATAGAAGCTTATCTAAAATGGCAGGGATAATGCCTACCTTTAACACAGAGAATCCATACGTTGAGTTAGGTACAGTAAAATATAAGGAAGGTTCGCAGTTTCTCTTATGGATAATCAACCATGATTGGGAAAAATCAGTTGGTATCATCCAGACAGATTTAGACATTAGAGAAGTAACTGATTTCGAGACATGTAGGTCTATTCCCTTTAAAGACCATATTCAATTTAATTTAGAGTCAAAGGAAGTTAAGGTATATAAGATAGAAGTTAGGGGAGGAAAAAATTAAAGCAGCTGTATTCTATGAGCCGGGTGTTATAAAAATTGAGGAAAGAGAGATTCGAAGATTAAAGCCAAATGAGTTGCTAATAATTGTGAAAGCATGTGGCATTTGTGGTACAGATTTACACATTTTCGATGGTACTGCGAACTCAAACCCTCCAGTGATACTGGGACATGAATACGCTGGAACCGTTTGTGAAGTTGGAAGCAATGTAAGTAGATTCAAAAAGGGTGATAGGGTTGTGGTAGATCCCAATATTAACTGCAGGCATTGTTATTATTGCAGGCATGGTCTTGTTCATTTTTGTGAGAATCTTACTGCCTTAGGTGTTCATATAGATGGAGGATTTGCTGAATATTCGGTTGTACCAGAGATACAGGCATATAAACTGCAGGATAATATACCTTTTGAATGGGGAGCTTTTGTAGAACCTCTTTCATGCTCAATCCATGGTGTAGATTTGGCAAATATACAGGTGGGTGATACTGTGGTAATTCTTGGAGCGGGTGCTATTGGACTTATGATGATAGAGTTAGTTAGCTTTTCTGGGGCTGGTAAGATAATCGTCGTTGAGCCAGAGGAAGAAAGAAGAGAAATTGCTCGTTTATTGACATGTGATTTAGTAATAGACCCAATTGAAGAGGATGTTAGGGATATCACGATGAAAAACACCTATGATGGTGCAGATGTTGTGATAGAATGTGCTGGTACTCCCGGGACTGCTCGATTGGCATTAGATTTGATCAGAAGGGGAGGTAAAATAATATTCTTCGGTGTATGCGATAAGGATGTAGAGATCAATATAAAACCAAAGGAGATATATTATACAGAGTTGTCTATTAAAGGCAGTTTTATCAATCCATATACTTTTAGTCGAGCTATAAAATTACTTTCTCTGGGGAAGATAGACTTTAGTAAATTCAATATAATGAGATTTCCGCTTGATGAATTGTTACAAGCACTTGAATGCCATAAAGAACGGAAAGCTACAAAGACACTACTCATCCCAGGGAGTTGAATTTAAAGAATGAAAAAAGATCCACTTGATGTTGTTTGCTTAGGAGAAGCATTAATAGATTTTGTTTCAGAGAAGAAAAATGTTAGTTTAGAGGACGCACCGGGATTCTTAAAAGCTGCAGGAGGAGCCCCGGCTAATGTCTCAATTGGATTGGCAAGACTGGGCAAAAGAGTAGCCTTTATTGGAAAGGTTGGTGATGATTCCTTTGGAAGATTCTTGGCAAAGACACTTTGTAATAATGGAGTAGATATATCAAATCTATTATTTAACAAAAAACACAAAACACGATTGGCATTTGTTTCCTTAAGCAGGGAAGGAGAGAGAGATTTTGAATTTTATGGGGGAAACAGTGCAGATGCTAAGTTAAAAAAAGAGGAGATAGATATCTCTCTAATCGAAAGGACCAAGATAGTACATTTTGGATCCATATCACTTATTTCAAATCCAAGTAGAGATGCGACCTTGATGGCTTTGGGGATTGCCAAAGATAATAATGTACTTGTGTCCTTTGACCCCAACCTTAGACTCTCACTTTGGGGAAATCTAAGAGATGCCAGACTCCAGATATTGAATGCACTCAAATTAGCAGATATAGTAAAAATGAATATGGAAGAGTTAGAATTCATAGCCGAGAGTTGCGATATTAAAAAGGGAGTAAAGTTTATTCTGGAGCAAGGGGTAAAACTACTCGTGATTACACAGGGTAAAAAAGGATGTGAGTTTTTTAGTAATAAAACCGAAGGTAAGGTGGATGGCTTTGATACGGAGGCAAAAGATACAACAGGTGCTGGTGATGGATTTGTTGCGGGAATGCTTGCTAAGATTTCTGAAATACCATATGACAATATAACTGATAAAGATTTACACAGAATCTTTAGATTTGCCAATGCAGTTGCTGCATTAACTGTGAAAAGATATGGTGCAGTACCAGCATTACCCTGTAATGACGAAGTAGAATCATTTATTTTATTTATTAAAAAGGGGTGATAAGAATGGTATTATTTTTTATGTTAACACAAATATTAGTAACGCATGAGTTAAGTACGCCTTTGTTCTTTAAAGAGAATAAATTAGAATTAGAAGAGACATCAAGAGATTTTTCACGTTATGTGAATCTAGAGCACTTAGACCGTTTAAGTGAAGTTATCCATATAGATGGAATTCCTATGAGAATTACACATATATACTCTGAGTATCCGGACTATGACTGGGTAGAGGCAAGAGGTGAGGGAATCACCTGTGTTGATGATGTGAGTAGGGCAACTATCGTTTATTTACGTCATTATGAGTTGTATGGGGATAGTCTATCCTTGGGAAAAGCAAGAATGGCTCTTAACTTCGTTTTGTATATGGGTCAAAATGACGGACAATTTTATAACTTTATCTATAGGGACCATTCCATAAACAAAGAAGGGAGGACGAGTAAAAAATCCTTCAATTTTTGGGCGGTAAGAGGTTTACGAACTTTGTGTTATGGATATAAGATCTTTAATAAAATTGACTGTTCATATGCAAAGGAACTAAAGGTACAAATTGAACCCGCACTTGATCAGATAGATGGATTTTTGAAATATTATGGTGAATACGAATACTTTAATGGAGTGAAATCTCCCAGATGGCTAATTATTGGTGGCGATCGTACAGCCGAGACTATTTTAGCCTTGCTGGATTACTACACTGTTCATCCAGATGATGAGATAAAAGTAATGATTGAAAAATTTGCAGATGGATTAGTTCAATTTCAAATGAATGACCCTAATAGTAAACTTTTTGGTATGCATTATTCCTGGAGAAATATATGGCATGCATGGGGTAATTCCGAGGTAGAAGCACTTGCCAAAGCGGCAAGAGTTTTTGGCAATTCATCCTACCTTGAATCTGCAAAGAGAGAAGCAGATAATTTCTATCTATTCTTAATGTCAAGAAATTTCCTTCACAGTATCGAAGTTTACTCAGGTAAAGAGCCAATAATAAAAATCTTTCCACAGATTTCCTATGGTATACGTCCCATGGTTTCAGGGCTCATAGAGCTTTACATTACAACAGAGGATGAAAGGTATGCTAAGCTTGCAGGACTTGTTGCATCCTGGCTAAAGGGTAATAATCCAGCCAGGGAGGTTATGTATGGCGCGAAGACTGGCAGAGGGTATGATGGTATTGATAACAAAGACAAAATCAATAGGAATTCTGGTGCAGAATCGACCATAGAGGCTCTAATGATCATTATGGATATCGCAGATAACCCAACTTCTTTAAAGTACTTTTATTATAATCTTGGAGAAACCAATGAAAAAGGAAATTATTCAATATATAGAGATGTTAGTGGTAAAGAAATTAAAATTGGCTGGGAAAAAGAATTGAGGGCGTGGAATATATTTGAGAATAATTAAAAGATTTATAAAAAATGTCTTGACATTAAGAAAAAATTCATTACAGTAATAATTATAGGAGGAGGAAATGGTAAAATATGCTCCCATAACTAATAAGGAGAAATTACTGTTTGGCACCAATATTTTGTCAAAATTTAAGCCAGGAGGAAAAATAGTATTATAAGTGGGAAGAAAAAGAGTAATGGAGGATGCTCTTTGGGTGGTGTTTGATATTCTATGTTAGTTATGATTGTTTAGCAGTTTGATAAATAGGGAGGTGTTATGTTTAAAAAAATTAGTTTCCTTCTTATCCCACTATGTCTTCTAACCCTTCCAGTTATTGCCCAATATAATATTATTGGCAATAGTGACCTGGAGACCTATGAACCGTTCTGGTGGTATCCTAAGGGAGTTGGTGCGCTCCGTACATGGGCTACTGATGAGGTATACCAGGGTGTAAGGTCGATAAAGATTGAGAAGGCTATCACGACCCCTTATGATGTAGGCTGGCAGAGTGGCAACCAGGCCCAGACTTATTGGAACA
>DAOVFB010000172.1 GCA_030668705.1 Candidatus Stahliibacteriota bacterium | reverse complement strand
AGTTTCAAGTTTTGGATTTGGGGTTTGGGATTTAGGGGTTGATCGGTTGGTATCAGTGCAAATCCGTGTCTGATTTTTTGGTGGTGTGTGTCTTTTATTAGTATCCATCTGCGTTAATCTGCGTGTATCTGCGGTTTCGTTTGACTTTGGACGTTGGACTAACAAAAACCATTCAAACACTCAACTATTTAACTATATTACTCTGTGTCCTCAGCTTGCTCCATAGGGAGGAAACAACCGTACAGGGATATATCCGTGGCAGAAGACTCTTTACCATCTACCTTTTGTGCAAGCAAGGGGTAATACGGAATCAAAGCCAAAGCGGTTACGTATTTTTTGAATTTGCTCCTCCAGTTTTAGTCTCTTCTTATCCTGAAATAGAGATGGAATGGTTGTGAAATCAGAGACCATTACGCCAAGTAATCGCACCCACCTCTTTGGCATTCCGTCAAATATTTCCTTAACAACAGGGTATATCTCTCCATTGAGATTCATTGGAGTAACCCTTCTGCAGGCTGTATTTTCAGAAAAATCAGAGGCTCTGATTGTAACGGATATCTTTGTGGTATAGAAGTTAAGCCTTTGCAGTTTCGCCACAATCTTTTCGGTCAAATAGTATAGGAGAGAATGCATATTGCTAATATCCTTTGTGTCCTTTCTCAGAGTATGTGATTTGCTTATGGATTTCCTCTCTGTTGGTTTTTCTATACCCTTTTGATGAATACCCATTACCCACTGAACTCCAACTATACCGAATCTATTGTATATATCCCTTAAAGGGTAGTTAAGTAGATCTCCTATCTTATAAATACCTATTTTATTTAGCTTTTCATGAGTTCTCTTTCCTATCCCCGGAAAGCAGGAGATGGGTAGGGGAGAGACGAATTCTTTTTCCTCTCCTTCGGGTATTTTTATTATCCCATCGGGTTTTACCTGTTCTGCTGCTATCTTTGCTACAATCTTACTCTTTGCTATAGAGACGGTAGCTGTTATATCGAGTTCTTTCTTTATTCTCCTTTTTATTTCCCTTGCTATGTTTAAGGGGTTCCCCAAAAGCTGTATTGATCCGGATATGTCAAGAAATGCCTCGTCAAGTGAGACTACCTCCATTTTCGGTGAATAATCAACGAGTATGGAATAAAACCTACTGGAGAATTCTCTATATACTAAGGGATGTCCCCTGGTAACTATGCAGTGAGGGCAAAGTTTTTTTGCTTCAAAGATAGGTTGAGCGGAATGGACGCCGAATTTCCTTGCCTCATAGGAAGCTGTAGCCACAATCCCCCTTCTTTCTTTTGGGTCTCCACCTACCACTACAGGTTTCCCTTTTAGTCTGGGATCCAGCGCCTGTTCAACAGAGGCAAAATAGGCATCCAGATCACAGTAGAGTATCATTTATAATAACTCCTTACAACACCTATAACTACCCCTATTACCTGAAAGGACTTTTCTATCACGGGATAATCGGGGTTTTCCGGTTTCAGTACCCATTTCCCATTCCTTTTATCCAGACGTTTAACTGTTGTCTCATCCTCAACGAGAGCAACTACTATATCTCCCTTCCTGGGCTCTTTGGCCTTATCTATAACTACAAGGTCACCCTCCTCGATATTTGCTCCTATCATGCTGTCTCCTTTAATGCGAAGGAGAAAGGCTCCCTTCCATTGGTTGAGCGAAAAATGCCCCTCCACTCCTTCAAATTGAAGCGTGGGCTCTCCCGCTACTACTCTTCCAATTATAGGTATACCTCTTTCTTTTAGACGGATCCCACGGGCTATACCTTCTTCTCTTCCAATGAGCCCCATGTCTGCCAGTCCATCAAGATGAACCTTTACAGATTTTGTGCTTCTAAAACCCAGGTGTCGGGCGATCTCTCTTATACTTGGGGCAAACCCATTCTTCTCAATAAACTCTTCCAAAAACTCCATTATCTCACCCTTTGTGTTCTTTCTCATCTTTTCCCCCTTAAGTAAACATATGTTTACCATAGAATAATCAATTATTTTCATTTGTCAAGAGGGTAGTCACTTCGCTCCATTGCAAAATGAAAAGTGCAAAATGCAAAGTCCCCAGAACCGCCCTCTTAGTTTCACGCAAAGACGCAAAGGAAAAGGTAATATGTGATAGAAGTCAAGCGAGAAGACAAGCAGGTGATATGTGATATCCACCTCACCCCCTTAATTTAAACCCAGACAAACATGGGTAAACAAGCTCGGTGGTTGCACAGTATGACATCTTCGTTCTCCTTAACTTGTATTCATCATGTCATATCTGTCTACCACCGAGCGTAAAACTATTTGCAGATTTCGGAATAGCAGACTCACTCTGCGTTACCATGGCGCGAAACTCATAGAGGCAATTCATGAATTGCCCCTACTCCAGTTCTATCTTTTGACACCGGACTCTGGACACTCGACTAATTCCCACATATCACATATCCCATATCACCCTACGAACCCAACGAACCCTATGAACTCAATAAACCCAGAACACACCACCCAAGGAATAGACACAGATTTACACAGATATCAACTGATTAAAAACCCCTAACCCCCACCGAGATGAAACCGCAGATTAACGCAGATGGACGCAGATATATACTAATAAAAGACA
>DAOVFB010000080.1 GCA_030668705.1 Candidatus Stahliibacteriota bacterium | reverse complement strand
TGCAGATGTAGAAGCCTCCCATAAGTTAATAGAGAATGAGTTTTATGAGTTAGAGAGTATCAAAAGCAAAAAAGACTTCCTTGGGAAAGCTTACACCTATCAGGTATATTTCAACCTGATGAGAAAGAATTCATATAAAGGATGGAAGACTCCGGCAGATATATTAAGTCAATATAACCTACCCATCGAAATATTGGTATTGACTCCTGTAATCATAGATGATATCTTGTATAAAGATAAGTTTTTTAGAATAAGAGAAGATAGAAGAGATTACTTCCAGGATAATAACAACTATGCTAAATTATATAGTCAGGTGTACCACCATGTTACTGAACATCCCGCAACACCTGGCCGCACGTAAATTATTTTTTATCCTATCTAAATTGCAGAAGGACCATCTTACTGAACTACAAATAGTAAGAATCAATATCATAGGTAGGGGTTTTTATAATGAATCAAATATTAACACTATGGAAAGCCACTCTATAAACGGGGTGATTATGAAGAGTTATTATTGACTATAAGCCATTTTATATATATAATATTTTCAATATGAAGAAATATATCTTTAATTTTTAGATTCTTATATGAGGGAATCATGGGCTTTTTTATGATTTTATCCCTTTTATCAATGCCTCCTATGCCCGGCATAGATAACAAATTGGCGTATAGCCATCTCATGGCAAAAAAAGAGATTAGAATAAATACACCAGAGGACAAAGGAAAAGCATTGTTGGATTCAATTCGAAGTATTGTACTACTGGTTGATTTTAATGATAATCATTCGGTTTACTCTCAGTCTAACTTTGAAAATCTCCTCTTTTCAGAGGGATGGGGAAGCATGCGTAACTACTATAAAGAGGTGAGCTATGAAGGATTCGAGATAGTCGGGCGTTGCAGAGGCTGGTATAGAATGCCCCTCTTATACACAGAGTATGTAAGAGGTAATTATGGATTTAATGGGGATGAACCAAATGTATTCACGCTGGTGAGGGATGCCGTGGAGGCAGCAGACCCATCAGTGGATTTTTCTAATTACGATTTAGATGGAGATGGTATGGTGGACGCACTTTTTGTTGTTCACTCTGGGCCAGGAGCAGAAGCAACCGGTGATACAAATGATATATGGTCTCATAAATCCAGCTTCTCATCAAATGGACTTTCTCCTGTTCAAACGGATGATAATGTCTATGTTGATGTTTATTCAATGGAACCCGAACGATTTCCAGATAACTCCTTTGTCACAATCGGGGTCTTTTGCCATGAATTTTGTCATGTTCTCGGTGCACCGGATATCTATGATACAGACAGAGGGAGTGCAGTGATCGGCAAATTCGGTCTTATGGATGCTGGCTCCTGGAATGGAAACCCGCCAGGCTCAAGTCCATCCCATCCCTGTATCTGGGTAAAATACCTCCTGGGATGGGTTGACCCTTTTGGTTTGGAAAAAGGTGCATGTGATTCCATCTACCAAGCAGAAATACCAGCAATCGAGGAAACACCTACCGCATATCGTATGCTAAAAAACCCTGAAGGGAATGATTGGGAATGGGGAATAGGTGGGATTGGGGAGTATTTTCTCATCGAGAACAGGGAAAGGATGGGTTATGATTCCGCACTCCCGGGTAATGGTCTTTTGATACTTCACTGCAATGAAAACGAATTGGACAATGCCGATCGTGATAATAGACTTGTTTGCGTTATGCAAGCGGATTCAGATGATGCAACTTCTACCACAGGGGAAGCGAGTGATCTCTGGAAAAATAGAGTAATTGGTTTTGATGAAATTTCTATCCCTTCCAGCATCTTATGGGATGGGACCCCGAGTGGTGTATCTGTTTCTAACATAAGCCCTGCGGGTGAATTGGTGAGAGCGGATCTGAAAATAGGATTGGTTATGCTGGATGAAGTATACTCTTATCCAAATCCTTTCATAAAGGGCGAATCCGGGGAATATCTAACTATAAGATATGTACCTTCCGATATTGAAAAAGCCTATGGTAAGCATCCGAATTTTACTGTAACTATCTATAGCATAACAGGTAATCTGGTACGCCGACTAACCCGTCCGGGTGAGATTTATCCTGAGGCTAGATTTGCCCTCTGGGATGGAATTGATGATAAGGGAAACCCTGTCCCTTCTGGTATATACTTTTATATCATAGAAATAGAAAATGAGAGAAATAAGGGGAAATTGACCTTTGTTAGGTAGTATTTTCTTCCTTTTTTCCTTCTGGGGAACAAATTTCCATGGGAATGAATTCTTGAAAATCGGCATAGGAGCCCGCCCCGTTGGTATGGGTGGGGCATATGTGTCGCTTTCAGATGATGCCGATGGTATTTTTTGGAATCCAGCTGGAATCTCGGGAATATCTGCATTTGAAGTTAGTGTAATGGGTATGGAACTTTTCAATGATATATCAATAATCTCCCTCTGTAGTGCCATACCCATAAAAAAAATTGGGGTTATTGGGCTGGAGACTCTGTATTTAGAGACAGAAGATGTAAGAAGGGATCAAGAGGGAGGTGAAATTGGCAAATTTACAAACAACGACATTCTTATCGGTATTGGCTACAGCATGAAGGTTAAGAGGGTTAGAGGAGGTATAGTACTAAAATACGTGCATAGTAGGCTCGCACAATACTCGGCTCAGAGTTTATATATAGACATGGGCACCACATTCAAACTCAACCAACTTATACACATTGGAACATCCTTACAAAATATTGGATTTGGACCGAAGTTCTACTCCAGTCGGGATTGTGCACCGACTGTATTAAGGGTCGGGGCAAGTCTTACACTTTCCTTCTCCTTATATAGATTAATCCTCGCTTCCGATGTCATAAGCTTTTCCTCGCTGGAACCTGTTTTATCAACAGGAGGAGAACTCTATGTCTACTCTGGTAAAGAGTCAATAGGAGCCTTTGCAATACGTGGTGGGTACAAATCCGGATATCACCTTGGGGAATGGTCGGGCTTTTCCTTTGGTATGGGATATGAGGCAAAAACAGGACATATCAAATATAGGATTGATGTGGTCCAATTTGATTACGGATTCCTGGGAAATTCAAATAGGGGAAGTGTCACACTTCAATTTTAGCATGGTGGAATAAAATGAGCCGAAATATCAACCGATTTATTCATACCATTGTATTAGATGAAAAAAAACGGAACATATCAGGTTATTTCTTCGTCTCTTAATATGAAATTAGATATTGAATCAATCTATAGAATGTACGGTGAATATATATATAGGTATATTTTTGGAATGGTTCATAACAAAGCAGAAGCGGAGGATTTATTGCAGGATACTTTCATAAAGGTAATGAAAGCCGAGAGTAGTGAAATAGAGAATATGAAATCATGGCTTATTACAATAGCAAGATATACAATTTATGACCATTGGCGACGGGAAAGGCGAAGACTAAAGTTGAGGCCATTTATAAGGGAGAAAAAACGAGACATAGATCTCAAGTTGGATATCGAAAGAGAGATAGAAAAATTACCACCAAAGTTGAAGGAGGTCATAATCTTAAGAGAAATAAATCAGTTGAATTATAAGGAAATCTCAGATATCCTTGATGTTGAGATAGGCACAGTGAAATCCAGACTGAGTAGAGCCCGAATAAAATTAGGAGAATCCCTGGGAGGAATATTTTGAACTGCAAAAAAGTAAAAGAACTATTATCCTCATATATTGATGGCGAACTCGAGAGAGACGACATTATAAAAGTGGAAAGCCATATAAAAGAATGCTCGGAATGCAAGGCAAAATTAGAGCGTTATCAAGCAATAAGGGAAATGGTAAAAAGTATAGAAATACCCAGTCCTTCATATAGAGTGGAAAGAAATATCATTGGTTACGCGCGAAGGAGAAACTATTTTCTTCGTTTCATTTTCAGCACCTCCTTGTTAACAGGTTTAGGAGCGCTCTTAATCCTCACTTTTGGTCACACAGCACCTCCAGTAGTGGAGAAGCCGAAGGAATACTACATGGTAAAGGAAGAGAAAAACCCATATATGGAAATTGTATATGAAAAGGAAGGAAATTATATACTTACAAACTATGAAGGAGGTAGCTTTTAGGAGTTAAAGGCAGAGATTGTATATGATTATTTTGTTTTTGCTCTTATCTACTTATCTCACGGAAGTGGATAACGAAGTTAGACATTTAGGGGATAAAATATCTCCGTATGTAGTAAATGTGCATACACAAGAGGGGGATATTTCCATGACGGGAACCGTTATAGACCCCAATCATATCGTCACTGTATGTTTCCTGAAACAGGGCGAACCCTTACAGTTAGAGGATAAATATGGAAACCTCACGAGAGGAAAAACTATTGGGAGAGATCCTGTCACAGGAGTCACATTGATAAAAACAGAACAAATTTTTCGTGCCCCACCTGTTATGGAAAAACTTGATAAAGGACAGCTTTGCTATGTCTACGGCAATTCTTTCGGGAAAATGGGGATGATTGGAATGGGGTTTATCCAGAGCCCTGAAGGAATTTCCTTTAACCTTTCCATCCCTCTTTCACCCGGGAATAATGGAGCAGGCGTATTTGATGTCCGTGGACATTTACTGGGGATAGTGGGCGGTAGAGTAAACCGTCCTGGCTTTCTATATAACTGGAGCAATGTTAGCAATCCAGGCAATTTTGCCGAGATAATAAAGGTTGAATATCTTCTAAATACATCAAAACAGATAAAGAAAATGGGAGTGGTCAAAAGGGGTTGGCTGGGGCTTGTCGTCAGGGATGCTCCTGGTAATATGGGAGTCATGGTGGGGGAAATAGTAGAAGGTTCACCTGCTGATTCGTCAAACATTCAAGAATATGACCTCATTATTGCTCTCAATGGAAATAACATACCTAATCTGGAAAGATTCAAAGAGATGGTTCTATCGCAATCACCGGGAGAAACAGTAATACTTACAATTATAAGAAGGAAAAAAAGATTGGAGATTCCTATCCGATTAAAAGAAAGGAAAAGTAGTATTGACTGGGAAAGACTGGCTCCGGATTTTAGGATCGAAAAGATTACCCCAAAACAATTTGAAGATAGCAAGGAGAAGGTAATAGAACAATTAACAGAACAAATCCTTCGCCTTTCAAAGGAGATAGAATTATTGAAAAAACAAATGGAGGAAAAAGGTTACTAGAGATAAGGATTCCTCCTTCCCCCTCAGGTTGGGATCCTTATCCCTTTTTCCAGAGTGACTCAAGTATTTTTTTTATTTTCTTCTCAAGTCCCTGTTCAGTAGGTTGATAGAAATCCCTTCTTTTTACACCTTTTGGAAAATAGTTTTCCTTTATGAAGTGATATGGAAAGTTATGAGGATATTTATAATCTTTTCCATAACCTTCCTCTTTCATCAGTTTAGTGGGAGCATTTCTTAAGTGAAGGGGAACGGGATAATCAGGATTTCCCCTTATGAACTTTTGCGCTCTCATAAGTGCCATATATGAAGCGTTACTCTTTGGAGCGGAGGCGAGGTAGGTTGTTGCCTGGGCCAAAATAATTCCCACTTCAGGCATTCCTACAAATTCGGCTGCCTGCTTCGCTGCCACGGCAACCATAAGAGCCTCTGGATCTGCATTCCCTATATCCTCGGAAGCCAGGATTATCATCCTCCTTGCAATGAATAACGGGTCTTCACCTCCCTCTAACATTCTAATCATCCAGTATAGAGCAGCATCTGGATCACTCCCACGTATTGATTTTATGAAAGCAGATATAAGGTTATAATGCTCTTCCCCTCCTTTGTCATAGAATACCTGTTTCTGTAATATAGAAGAGATTAAATCTCTATTTATTACCCGTTCTTTCCCTTTCAGGGTTTTAACTGCAAATTCCAGTGTATCAAGGGCAACTCTTGCATCGCCGCTGGTCATTTCTATAAGGTAGTCCATTGCATCATCTTCTACCCTAATATTCAATCCTTTGAGTTCTTCATCAATACTTATTGATCTCTTTATTATCATACGAATATGCGCTGGCTTTAAGGGATCCAATTTATAGACCCTTACTCTTGAAAGAAGGGGGGATATAATTTCGAATGAAGGATTTTCTGTTGTTGCTCCGATGAATTTGAGCGTTCCTCTTTCAACCCACGGGAGCAGAACATCCTGTTGCGCTTTATTGAACCGATGTATCTCGTCAATAAATAGAATAGTAGGTTTGGCTTTATTCCCGAGGAGATATTCTGCCTTTTTTATAATCTCTCTAAGCTCGGATACACCACTTCCCGTAGCACTTAGTGGTTCAAAATTCGCCTTCGTTTGTTTTGCTATTATATACGTAAGAGTGGTCTTACCAGATCCGGGTGGACCCCAGAATATAAGAGAGGGGATTTCTCCCTTTTCTATAATTTTCCTTAAGGGTGTTCCATCCCCTATGATATCTTCCTGTCCAACAAAATCGCTAAAAGACGTGGGACGGACCCTGAATGATAGAGTAGGTTGACCCTCTACTTTTGAGAATAAATCTGCTAAAATTTTAACCCTGTTCCGTTTGAATGTTCAAAAAGGAGAAAAACTCTCTATTTGACTTTAGAAGTTGATTTATAAAATAAAATCCTATAATCTCGCTCATCCTACCTTCCATATCTTCAGGGTTTTATCCCTTTATCTCCTATATCCTTCCTGTAATACATATTGGTGAATTTTATTTTCTCGATGCATTTATATGTTTTATCCCTGGCTTTTTTAAGGCTTCTATCGACTCCAACAACGGAGAGAACCCTGCCACCATCAGTATAGAGGACACGATTTTCTATTCTTGTTCCAGCATGGAACAGAATGCAAGAATTATCGCAAATGACTATCTCAAATCCTGTCTCGTATTTGCCCGGATATCCATCTGAGGCAACCACAATTCCTACTGCTGATTGGTCGCTCCAGGCAATTCCATCCGGCAAATCTCCTTCGTTGGTTCTGAGCAACAGTTCGAGAAAATCTTCATTCAATAATGGAAGGATTACCTGTATCTCTGGATCACCAAACCTAACGTTGAATTCAAGGACCTTTGGTCCCGATCGTGTAATCATTAACCCGGCGTACAGCACACCCTTATATTCGATTCCCCTCTTCTCCAGACCCACAATGGTAGGGAGAAAAATCCTCTCTTTAATTTCCGATAATTGGACTTTTCCAAGAAACGGTACAGGCGCATAGGCACCCATACCACCCGTGTTCGGGCCCCTATCTCCATCATAAGCTCTCTTATGATCCTGAGCGGGCATAAATTGATAAATCTTATCTCCAGAAACTAAAGCATGGACTGATACCTCTTGACCCTTAAGGCAATCTTCTATAACAACTGTATCCCCGGCCTCTCCAAATTTCCTCTCCTGCATTAGAAGTTCTAATGCTTTTATTCCCTCACCTACATTTGAACATACAAATGCTCCCTTCCCACCAGCTAAACCATCTGCCTTTACCACGAAGGGCGCACTATTTTTCTCAATATAGCTCTTTGCTGCGTTAAAATCGTCAAATATCTCAAAAGAGGCCGTGGGTACATGTGCCTCTTTCATAAGTTCTTTTGCAAAGGCTTTACTGCCTTCCAATTGCGCTGCTTCCTTTGTGGGTCCAAATATAGAAAGACCTTCTTCTCTGAACTTATCCACTATGCCAGAAACTAACGGTTTTTCAGGGCCTACTACTGTAAAATCTATCTCCTTTTCTTTTGCAAACTTAACTATTTCATCGTAGCCCTTTAGATTTTCAACATTGTGACCTATCGTGATTGTACCACCGTTCCCCGGAACAAAATAAAAATCCCTCCCCTCAAAGCTTTTCACAAGAGCCCAACCAAGGGCATGTTCCCGCCCTCCACCACCAACTATCATTATTTTCATTATCTTATATTTATAACAAAATATAAATGAATGTCAAGAATGCAAAGCTGCCTGGGAAAAGTGTATTCAATATATCCTACTCATTACTAAGTTCCTCTTCCATACGAGTCAGTCTAAACTCATCCACTATCGATTTTAATCTTTCCATTGATTCTCTAAGTGTTTTGGCCCTATCATTTAAATCTTTAATTATTTGATTCTGTCTTTTGACTAATCGATCGATGTCTCTTATGTAGTTGATATTCTCTTCTCCTACTCCTATTGACTGTTTAATCCTTGCTCCAAGAGCTTCTATATCCCCTATCTCTCTCTTTGATACCTCGATTGTCTGATTTAGTCC
>DAOVFB010000160.1 GCA_030668705.1 Candidatus Stahliibacteriota bacterium | reverse complement strand
ATTCTTTTTCTTTTCGGGATAGCAATGGCATTCATGGAAGCTGCGGTAGTCATTTATCTTAGAGGACTTTACTATCCTGATGGATTCTCATTCCCACTCAGAGTGATACCTCAAAATATTCTTGCAGTGGAACTGGGTAGAGAGTTTTCAACTATAGTAATGTTAGGAGTTATAGGAACAATTGCCGGGAAAAATCTCATTGAGAGGTTTTCTTATTTTATTTTTTGCTTTGGTGTATGGGATATTTTTTATTACGTCTTTTTGAAACAGATATTAAATTGGCCCCCATCGCTTTTGACCTGGGATATCCTGTTTCTTATACCTGTTCCCTGGGTAGGTCCTGTTTTGGCACCTATGCTGGTTGCTCTCACTATGGTGATAATTACAGTAATATCGGTCTTGAAAATCGAGAAGGGTTGTATGCCAAAATTATTAAAATTAGACTGGGTGTTGGGTTTTATGGCGGCCATAATTATTTTTATATCATTTATTTGGAATTTCCCCGGGATGATTCGCCAGGAGTTACCGTCTCCCTATCATTGGGAACTCCTCATAATAGGTGAGGCTATTGGCCTTTTCTCCTTTTATCGAATGTCAAAACGAACACATACGGAGAAAAAGATAGAAGAATTAACAAAGGAAATCTGGAAGAAGGAGTATCTGCAAAGTGGAAGGTAAAATGCGTATAGCTGTTGATGCAATGGGTGGGGATAATGCTCCTGGCGAAATAATAAAAGGTGCCATCGAAGCAGCAAAAAAAGAAAAGGGAGCGCTTGAAATAATCCTCGTGGGTGATGAACGTATCTTGAGAAAACACATAAAGCCCTCAGAGGAAAAATTTCCAGTCTCAATTGTACATGCTCCTGAGATTATCGGTGCACACGAATTTCCAACTGTAGCTCATAAAAAACGAAATTCCTCAATCAGTATTGCTACCAATCTCCAGAAAGAAAAAAGGGTAGATGCATTTATAAGTGCAGGCAACACAGGTGCTGTAATGGCTTCCTCTCTCTTAACTCTGGGAAGGCTTGGAAGCGTATCTCGTCCTGCTTTAGGCGCTTTTTTCCCAACAAAGAAAGGTTTTACTATGGTGCTGGATGTAGGTGCAAATTCTGACTGTAAACCTGTCCATCTTCTACAATTTGGGCTTATGGGATATATCTGTGCGAAGCAAATCTTTAAACAGGAGAACCCAAGAGTTGGTCTCTTGAATATAGGGAAGGAAAACATAAAGGGAAATAAACTTGCACGAGAGGCTTATTTTTTGCTGGAAAAAGCCCCTATTAACTTTATAGGAAATGTCGAAGGCATAGATATTATGAATGGTGAATGTGATGTAGCAGTCTGCGATGGATTCACAGGAAATATCATTCTAAAGTTCAGTGAGGGATTGATAAATCTTATCTTTGACACAATAAAAAGTTATATGGGGGGAAATTGGCAACAAAAATTGGATGCCACATTTCCAAAGTCTTCTTTTGACGGTCTTGTTAAACGGCTGAGCTACGATGAATATGGAGGGGCTCCTTTATTAGGTGTAGATGGAATAACAATTGTATGTCACGGAAGATCAAATGCCAGGGCGATATATAATGCCATTTTAACGGCGCAGAGGTCCAAAGAGGAAAGAATTAATGATCTTATCCGAGAAACTTTCTCAAGTGTAATTGGGATATAAATCAACATGCGAAAATTTGCTAATCTAGTCATCAAGAGCCGTGTGGTTATTATTGTTTCTGTGCTCGTTTTAACTGGATTCTTTGGCTACCAGTTGAAAAACCTGAAGATAGACACGGATGTTCTAAGGTACCTGCCTCAAGACGACCCGGTAGTAATTCTCTTTAATGAGGTTGGTGATAAATATGGTGGCACCTCTCTTGCTATGGTAGCTCTGGAAACGGATAATGTATTCAACCATAAGACACTAAAGAGAATCAATGAGATCACCGAAGAATTCAAGCAGCTAGATGAGATTTCGAAGGTGATGAGCTTAACAGATATTCTGGATATAAAAAAGACCGAGTGGGGGCTGGAGGTTGGAAAACTGATTGATAAACATAGTATTCCAGAGAGCCCGGCTGAACTGGAAAAACTGAGGAAATATACTCTTTCTAAAGATATGTATAAAGGTAGCCTGGTTTCCAATGATGGTGAGATAACAGTGATTATTGCTCGCTTAAGAAAAGATGCTGACAAGATAAAAATTGCCCACAAGCTAAGAGAAATTGTTAAGACTACTAAGGGTAATGAGAAGATATATTATGGTGGAATACCATTTCAGATGGCTTCTGTTCTTGGTTTCATTTTGAAAGATTTACACAGACTTATTCCATTGGTTACTATGCTTGTGATGTTCACTCTTTTTTTTAGTTTTAGAACTCTACGAGGGGTTTTTCTCCCACTCTCTTGTGTTCTTATGGGCACAGTATGGACTTTAGGTATAATGGCTTTAATGAAAGTTCCTTTAACTGTTGCATCAGATGCTGTGCCAGTTTTGCTTATTGCTATTGGCAGTGCTTATGGAATCCACATGCTTTCTAAATATAATGAGGATATTCAATTGGGAGATAATAAAATTCAAGGGATAAAGGATGCTCTGAGTGAGGTAGGGATTCCTATATTTTTGGCTGGTATTACTACCTTAATTGGTTTTTTGACATTTTTGTTCTCCGATTTGAGTCTAATTCGAGAAACAGGTATCTTTGCAGCTGTTGGTGTAATGTTTGCTATGCTTATCTCTGTGACCTTCCTGCCTGCAGCGCTCTCTTTTTTAAGAGTTGGGAAAGTCAAGTTGAATCATAAGGGGGTAGAAGACAGCTCATTAACAAGGCTAATGGATAAATTAGCAAGATTTGTTCTTCGGAATGAAAAACTCATCGTAGGAATAGGTATCGCTATTATTCTTGCTTCTTTAGTTGCTATCCCCAGAATCCATAGAGAAGTAAATATGGTTGAATATTTTAAAAGGGACAGTGAAATCAGACAGTCTGAAGAAATGATGGAAGAAAAACTTGGTGGTTCTATTCCAATTCAGCTCTTGGTCAAGGGAGATTTAAAGGACCCATTTGTATTGAAGGAAATACTCAAGTTAGAAAAGTATTTAGAAGCCCAACCCAATGTAAATGACCCCCAATCCATTGCTGATTTAATCTGTGAAATAAACGGTGTAATGAATGACCATTATACCATTCCTGAGACCAAGGAAGGTGTAGCTAATCTCTGGCTATTCATTGAAGGAAATGAAGTATTGAACCAGTTGATAAATAATAAGGCTACCGAAGGCTTGATTCAAGCCAAATTGGGAACAGTGAGCAC
>DAOVFB010000062.1 GCA_030668705.1 Candidatus Stahliibacteriota bacterium | reverse complement strand
AAAAAAAACACTTGACATTTTATCGTTAAATCATTATAGATAAAATACAATGCATAAATGGACTATAATATTTAATACAAGAAGTGGGGTAAGGGGTTTTTCGTTCTCAGAAAATTTCATTTTTTTCCTTATTTTATTCCTTGGTCTATTGTGTGGGGCATTTAGTTATATTGCAGTTGAAGGATACAGGAATAAAGCGCAACTAAGGGAGTACACGGAACTCAAGAAGGAAAAAGAGAAATACCTGGGAAAGCTTAATAGAATAAGAGACGAGATTTCTTTTCTTGATAGAAATTTGGAAGAGACAGGCGAAAATAATACCTTGCTCCTTCTTGCGAGTGAGTTAAATCCGATAAGCAGTTCTGTGAAGCTAATGGGTGTTGGTGGTTTTCCTGAGAGGAAGGAATTCTATTCTGATGCAATTGATGCAGCGGTTAAAAAGGTTGAAGGTAGTGTTGACAGGGTGCATAATCTTTTGGATCTTGAGAAAAAATCTCTTGACCAATCAGAGGGAAAACTTAAAAACCTTAAAAAGCGCCTTGCCCATACTCCTTCCATCTGGCCCACATATGGATGGGTTTCTGATGGTTTTGGGTGGCGGATACATCCTATAACCCACAAACGGCAATTTCATGAGGGTTTTGACATAGCAAATATTCCGGGGACTCCTGTGATAGCAACTGCTGATGGAGTAGTGACATCTACTAAATGGTTGCACGGTTACGGCAATACAATCAAGATAAAGCATGGATATGGGTTTGAAACGAGATATGCACATCTTAGGAGTATTTGTGTAAGAAGAGGGCAGAGGGTCACGAGAGGCAAAAGGATTGGTTTTGTTGGTTCAACTGGAAGGTCAACAGGGTCTCATCTCCATTACGAGGTTAGGGTGCTTGGCCAGGCCGTAGACCCATATGACTATTTAGACATTTTTAAGAATTCTTATTAATCTTTCCCTGTGATAGAAGTTGATTCCTTAAAAGTTATGAGAGGGGATAAGGTCATTATCCCGGATCTTTCTCTTTCGTGGAATAGAGGCGAAAAATTAGTTCTTGTCGGTCCTAATGGTGCCGGAAAGACTACCCTGGCATTGGTGCTTTCAGGAATTCTGAAGCCGGATTCTGGGAGCATACTCATCGATTCGAAACCAGTCTCTGACTATGATTTAATTTCTCTCAGAAAGAAAATAGGTATCGTATTTCAAAATCCAGAGACCCAGTTTGTAACAACTGATGTGAAACGAGAAATAGCTTTTGGATTGAGTAATATCAAGCAGGACCGGGAGATAATTCTAAAGAGGGTTCATTCTATAATCGAGAAGTTTGATTTGGAAAGGATATCTGGTCATTATATTTCCGAACTTTCGGGTGGGGAGAAACAACTTGTTGCCATCGCAAGTATTTATGCGATGTCTCCCGATTATCTCATTTTTGATGAGGTTACATCCTTTTTGGACAGGAAATCGAGGGAGAAAATTTATCGGTTGTGGGAGGAGTGTTCTTCATCCTTACTTATAATAACGCAGAATTTTGAAGAGATTGAGTGGGGAGATAGAGTGATCTTACTTGAGGATGGAAAGGTAAGTTTTGAATCCGGGGTTCATTCCCTATTAGAAAGGAATATAATCCCCACACAGAAAGGTTTGTTTGAAAGCCTGTTAGAGAAGAGCAAGGATGCCATACCGAACTTTAATGAAATTTTAGAGATACTGGATTGATACTTTTAAAGAATGTAAGTTTTGGTTATGACGGTAATTTAGTTTTAAAGAATTGTTCTATTGGGTTTGAGAGCGGTGAAGTTCATATTATCATAGGTCCCACTGGTGCAGGAAAGACCACCCTTGCTATGTTGATTGCTCACCTTTTAAAACCCGATAAAGGAAAAATAGTATTCCCAAGGGGTAATATACAGGATATCCGTAAGGAGATGGGATTCCTTTTTCAGTTTCCGGAAGACCTCTTCTTTAATGATACGGTTTATGAAGAAATTGCTTATGGAGCAAAGAAACACCATTTGAAAGATATAGAAGAGCTTGTATCTCGTGTCCTTTTAATGGTAGGACTGGATAGTAATCTCTTGACTGTTTCACCTTTCGAACTTTCAGAAGGAGAGAAAAGATTGGTGGCGCTTGCGTCAATACTTGTATGGGAACCATCATGGCTTATTCTCGATGAGCCTTTCAGTGGGCTTGACTGGCGGACCAGAAAGAGAGTGGTAAAAACAATCGATAGACTTAAGGGAGAGGTGGGGATTATACTGATTGCACACCATCTGGATGATATTATTGAATACGTGAATCAGGTTACCTTAGTCGTTAATGGTGAGATTGCATTCACATCCCCCCTGGGAGAGGTCGACTGGGGTCTTGTATCCAGTGTTGGTTGCGATATCCCATATGCTATTCGAATAGCAAAGAAACTAAGGGCGAATGGTATTAAAGTACCTCTGGAGGCCACAATACCTGGATTAATCGAGGCACTGAAGAGGTAATAACTTTTTAAGTTCCGAGTGGGCGATAATAAATTATAAATGTTATGTTCAAAACTAATTTATCTTTGTTAATCCACGTCTGATTTTATAGTGAAGTGGGGGTTTTTAATCAGTTTAAATCTGTGTTAATCTGTGTCTAATTCAGGGGTTAGGATATAGGATATAGGATTTAGGATTTGGTGGTGTGTGTTTTTATCAAAAAATTAACCGTGAGTTTGCCGTGGCTAATCTTTGGTGGTGTGTTCCGGGTTTATTGAGTTCATAGGGTTCGTTGGGTTCATTGGGTTTTTCCCAATCAACGATTCAACTACTCGACTATTTAACTACATTCATCTGCGGTTTCATTTCCTTGGTGGTGGGGGTTTTTAATCAGTTAATATCAGTGTTAATCTGTGTCTAATAATGGTGTTGGGTTCTGTGTTCCGAATTTCAAATTTCCGATATCCAATTTCGAATTTTGGAGCGAAGCGTCTACCGATTCCTTCTTATTTTGAACTTTGCTGTTTTGTGTTCTTTAAAGGTTTTCGTGAAGATATGGTCTCCTTTACCAGTAGCAACATAATAAAAGTAATCAGTTCTTCCGGGGTGGGTTGCAGCAAGTATTGATTGATATCCGGGATTCGCAATTGGTCCGGGAGGAAGCCCCTTGTGTATATAGGTGTTATAAGGTGAATTCACTTTGAGATCCTTGAAATACACCCTCCCTTTACTATAACCCAGCGCATAAAGAACGGTTGCATCGATTTGAAGCTTCATCCCCTTTTTTAATCTATTGTAGATAACAGAGGCAATAATTGGTTTTTCTCTGTCTACCATTGCTTCCTTTTCTATTAAGGAAGCAATCGTTAGTATCTCTTTTGAATCGAATCTCATCGAATTGATTCTTATCCTTGAGCCAGGTTTCAATATGGAAGAAAGGTTATAAACCATTTTTCTTATCACTTTTTCCGGATCCTCGCTTTTGTAGAAGATATAGGTATCCGGAAATAGATATCCTTCCAGGGAATTGACATTTAACCCTAAACTAATAATGAAATCCTTATCCTGGATGAGAGAATCCATTTTCTCTATGTTGATATCGGACTTTTTTGCTAAAAGATTGAGTGTTCCGTCCATTGTAAGACCTTCGGGAATGGTTATACGAATGGTCATTCGCTGTCCCTTGGATAACATATTAATAACCAAACGGGGATTCTGGTAAAGCTCTAGTTCATACCAACCATAGGAAAGCATAGAAGATTTTCTGCTAAGCGCACCCAGTACTCTAAATCCGTATCTGTCCTCTATTATGCGGCTTTCTGCTAAAAGATTGGCAATATCGCTAAGATTTTTACCTCTCTTTATCTTTATTTCTACTTCACCGAGATATATTTCAGGAAAAGATACGGGTAACAAAATGATAGCAGTAATTAAGGGTATACAGGATATCTTAATTCTCTTCAAGATAGCCCTTTAAGATTAATGTTGCGCTTATCCTGTCAAGCAAATTTTTATCCCTTGTCCTACCCATTCCTCTCGCTATTTCTATAGCCTCTTTTGTAGTAAAGCGTTCATCGTAGAGCTTTACCGGAAGTCTCAATTCGTCCTCTATTTTTTCTTTTATCTTTTCTACCATTTTTGCTCTCTCTCCTACCCTTCCTTTTGTCGTGAGAGGAAGTCCCATAACTATCCCCTCAATCTCATAATCCTCTTTTAACCTTTTCAATTCATTCATCAGGTTCCTGGTTTGTATTGTCTTACGTGGTTCTGCGATTCCCAATTCATCGGTCATCGCAATGCCAGTCCGTTTTCCTCCAATATCAAGCCCTATCCATCGCATGATTAACTAATATACTATTTAGATTCTATTTTGCAAGCTGGTGTGAAAATCTTGATTGGCCTAGATTTTTTAAAGCCCTTTAGAAATTGTCTCTTTTTATTATAATTGTTAAAGTAAAATGATATTATTATTTATTCCTTTAATTATCTATCAACAGACGCCAGTAGATGTTAATTTCACTAACAGTGAAGCACTGGCAACTTCTTTGCGGTTGGATAAACTATTTTAAAGACGCAATCTGTTCTAAAGGGGATTTGTACTCATATGCTTCGATTCATGGCTTAATAACCAGCGTTTTCTATCTAACCCTCCACCATATCCCACGAGTTTCCCGTCACTTCCAATTACCCGGTGGCAAGGTATGATTATACCTATCCTATTTGTATGGTTTGCCAGACCAACGGCCCTTGCCCCTTTAGGCTTTCCAATCGCTTTTGCGATTTCCCCGTAACTCCTGGTTGCCCCATATGGTATATTCAATAGTTCGTTCCAGACCTTTATTTGGAATGGGCTTCCACGTATCTTGAGTTTACAACTGAAGTTTTGACGGACACCCTTAAAATATTCAGTAAGTTGGACTACGGGTTTGCCACTCTCAACTTTTATAGGCTCGAATCCTTTGCCTCTTAAACCCATAAGAATTTCTTCAAATGACCTCTCCTCTACAAAACTAACCTCCAGTAGTCCGTTCATACTCCAGCCTATGAAAATATCTCCAATTGGAGATTCCATCTTCTTCCAGAACAAACGTTCACTGTTCAGTCTTCTTCCCATTTATTCACCGGGATATTTCTTAACAATCATCCAATTAAGCCGGTTTTTTTTATTTGTACTCCTTTGCTTCTACTTCTTCATTTAACGCCATTATGGCGGATTCTGCCATTGCTTCCATTTCAATTGAACCAGGATAGACAAACACGGGGGCAATACTTTCCGCATATTCCTTGATCCAGTCTGTTATAACCTTTGAATGGGTTACACCACCAGTTAGGATAATAGCATTTATATTACCCCTTGCCGCTGTCGCAAGTGCACCGATTGATTTGACTATGGTATAGACCATTGCCTTTGTATAAAACTCAGCCTGCTTGTCTCCAGTACTGATTCTTTCCATTATGTCCTTTACGGAATTTGTTCCGAGGATTGCAACGAGCCCCCCTTTCCCAAACCAGAATTTCTTTAAGTCTTCTTTACTATACTTACCGCTGTAGGCAATATCAATTATCTGTGGAATATCAACCGAACCAGCAGATTCAGGTGATATTGGCCCATCCACTCTTGTGTCGAGTACATCCCTTATTTTCCCTCCTTTTACAAGATTCACGGTTAGTCCACCTCCCATATGGACCACAATCAGGTTCAATTCCTCAATAGGCTTTTCTGTCTCTCTTGCATACCTCCTGGCCTGAGCCTTTACATTGAGGGCATGTGTTTTGCTTTTTCTTTCGATGTCAGGAAAGCCTGTAACTCTTGCAATATCGTCAAGTTCATCTGTTGATACAGGGTCGACAATAAAAGCAGGGATATTAAATTTCTCGCTGACCTTCCTGGCAAGGATGGGACCAAGATTTGAGGCGTGCTCTGCCTGGACATTTCCCTGGATTATGTCATCCTCCATCTTCTGATTTACCTTCCATACTCCACCCGGAAGAGGTTTCAGGACACCACCCCTCCCAACGACGGCATCCGGAACCTCATTTATTTCCTGCAGGAAATCTCCTATGAATTTCCACCTGAACTCTGACTGATCAATTATTCTGTTGAAAGCACTTAATTCCTCTGTAGAATGTTGATACGTTTTTTCCAGAATCTTATCATTATCTCGAAAGAAAGCAATTTTTGTAGATGTTGAGCCTGGGTTTATGGTGAGTATCTTATACATACTCTTTCTCCTTTTCTTTTCCTGTTAGTACCCGGAGGGCACCTTCTGCAAGTGAGTCCATCTCGTTTTCGCCAGGAAAGATTAAAATGGGTCCAATAAAAGATATTCTCTCTATAAGATTATCAATAAGCATCTTTGAATATGCGAGTCCCCCTGTTAGGAGAATTGCATCAACTTTTCCCTCCAGTACTGTTGCCATTCCTCCAATCTCTTTTGCAATCTGATAAATCATTGCATCAAATACAAGTTTTGACTTTCTATCCCCAGCATTAATTTTTTCTTCAACCTTCCGTAGGTCATTTGTCCCAAGATATGCAACGAATCCTCCCTGGCCTACGAGTCTTTTTTTTATCCATTTTTTCTCATAATTTCCTGAAAAACATATATCCACGAGGGTATTAGCAGGCACTCCCCCCGCCCTTTCAGGTGAAAATGGGCCCTCCTGTATTGCATTATTTGCATCTATTATTTTTCCATTTTTTAGCGGACACACGGATATTCCACTACCTAAATGAGCAACAACAAAATTTGCATTTTCAAAGTTAACCCCGAGTTTCTTTGCCCCGAGTCTGGCTGTCCTTCTTATATTCAATGTATGCTGAAGTGCTACTCTTTCAATTTCAGGAATACCCGAAATCCTTGCCACATCTTCAAATTCATCTACAGAAACAGGGTCAACAATAAATGAAGGCACATCAAAGCTATCCCCGATTTCCTTTGCCAGTATTGCCCCTATATTGGACATATGTTTACCTGTCATTTTTCCGTTTTTTATATCCTCTATCATACTGTTGTTCACTCTGTAGACTCCACTCAGAAGGGGTTTAAAAAGACCCCCCCTTCCTACAACTGCATCTACATTAGATAGGTCATGCGTCTCTAATATCTTTCTTATATCCTGAAGCCTCATTGTTAACTGGTCCATTGGTGATGAGAACTTTTTAATTGTGTTTACGTCATACTCAATAACTTCCTTCCATTCTTCCTTTTCATTAGTATAGAGAGATATTTTCGTAGATACATTTCCAGGATTAATGACGAGTATTCTCATTTTTTACCTCCCTTGTGACATCTATTAAGGTTCATCCCTGTATTCAATCAGGTCTTTAATTTTTAATTTAGCCCGAGCAGGATGGCACTCTATAATTCATGGAAATATGGATTTATTGCCTGTTTAACCCAACCCAGGGAAGGGTTGAAAACGATAAATACCACAACACCTATTAAAACGGATATTAAGGACCAAAGGCTCAAAATACTATGCATTCCGTAATAATGGAAAGCACTTCCCCCAAAGTAGAAGAATATAACGAATACTACAATAATTAAATGGATGCGTTGCCATGATAAGTTTGAAAGAGACATTATATTATAAAACCTTGGGGTCTCCTGTTTAAGAAGGTAGTAGATTCCTGAACCTATAAGGAGAGTTCCAGGAATAAATACTACCCAGGGAGAGAGAGTAAGTCCGTGAACAAAGTTCCCAACATCTCCACTGGGAGCAAATGTTCTCAAGGGGATATAACTGAATAGTTCTGCAATATTCATAACTGCAAACCAATAGAAGAATAGAAAGATCCATTTTTTATCCTGAATTGTTTTTCTCGAAAGCAAAATTAAGCTTAATATGAATAACAGAGCGTTTGTTATGAGGGCGCTCAGGGCAATCATCGAAGCAGTAAAACCACGATTGGTAGAAAAAAGCACTGTGTAGTTTACATTTTCGTCAACATTAAACAAAAACCACCTGCAATCACCATAATAGATGTTAAAGGGGCTGTTCTTGTAATTAAATATCCATGCAATAGTGCTATGAGTCCATTCGTGTAGTAGTGTCATTAGATTATAAGTAATATATATGGTTATAATTGTTGCGAGTGCAAAAATCAGACACTGTTTAAAATTGGAATTTTTCAATGTTTCACTCTCTTCTTTCAAGGTATAGTAGGAACTAACATTTTCGAGCCTTCTTTTTATATCCCATAATTCGTATAATACCTAACAAGAAATTCGTTCTCGGGACAGTTCGCATATAGCGTTTATATTCATTGCCAAATTTATCAATGCCTTCCTGGTCTGCGTTTAGTATGTCTATGTACATCAGCACTATTGCCACAACCCCAATAATCGCAATTATCCAATGCTGTGCGATAAGAATTAATGCAAGGTTCAACAATGGTAAAGCCAGATATTGTGGGTGTCGGACAATGGCGTATATTCCGGTTTCAACGAGGACTGTAGTATGAACATAGCTCTTTCCCTTTGGTACGCCACCCTTTCTACCAAGAACGAAAATTGGCATCCATCCAAAGACTAATGAAATCACCCATATTATCCATCCGAAATACCTGAGTATCTGGAAGCCCTCATTACTAAAGAAAAAGATAAAAGTGAATTGCGCTAAACTAAAGAACCCAGCGACAGACGATAGTATATACTTTTTCCATTGTTTCATATTTCTTTCCTTTATGCCAAACACCAAACAGTATTTAAAGCCTATATTGAAGATGGACAAAAGTCAAGGGGTTATGTGATGATGGGGGGTGACATGGGAACGGTGCTGAAATATTTTAGCATCGTCCTCCACGGTTAATCTATGTTCCACGGATATAACCCAGGGGCTTTGTTTTCAAAGAGAGGAAGAAATAAACCCTTGAAATTGTTTGGAGAGTTCGTATAATAAAAAAGGAGGAAGATAAGAACAATGATTTCTCGCAATGATAAGAATAAGATAGTAAAATATGCTAAAGAATACAAAGTAACAAAAGTAATACTTTTTGGATCTTCTAAAGATAAAAAAGAGCCAAAGGATATTGATATAGGCGTTAGAGGCTTAAGACCAGAGTTATTTTTTGAGTTTGGGTGGAAACTATACAGGGACTTATCAAAACCAATAGATCTTATTGATTTAAAAGAAGATTGTTTATTTAATAGATTGATAGAGAAGGAAGGAATAGTAATTTATGGCTAATGTTAAAGAGAAAGTTTTTGCCGAAATAGAGAATATTGAAAAAGTTCTTGTTGAATTAGAAAAAGTGAAAGATAAGTCTCACAAAGAACTTGTAATTCTTGTTGGAATAGGTGCATATCTCCAAAATATCTATAATGGTATGGAAAATATCTTAAGACAATTACTGTTATCAAATAACATCTCTATTTCTGAAACGCCTTCCTGGCACAAAGAACTACTGGATTTATCTGTAGAACAGCATATTATAACTCTTGAAACGGCGGATAGGATTGGAAGATATTTATTCTTCCGACATTTCTTTACACATTCGTATGGATTTCTAATAGAGGAGTCAAAATTAAAACCTCTGATGGATAGCATTTCTAATGTATATTCTGAGTTCAAAAAAGAAATAATTAACTATCTTAAAAGTATTGAAAAAGTATGATGGAAAGTAGGGATGGGGGTGTTATTCCAAAGCAATATGTCACATTTTACCAGATAGTATATAGAGATGGTGCTAATTTATTCTTGTCAGTAGCGGTTGACATTGAATTGCTTTTGATATTAAGCAGTAGGGGGTCATGCTGAAAAATATAAATAACATTTGACAAATTGTATATAAGGAGGTACTTCTTTAGCTTCGGTTTATTCACCTATTCCCACTTGACAGTTAGGGATCTTTTCTTATAAGGAAATTAAATGTCAATAAACGTAATTTAAGGGGGGAAAGTGAGGAAGTTTGGAGATAGTAAATTTATTAAGTTCTGAGATAAGAAAATTCAAAATAAACCTCTTTTCTAAATGGATTGAGAATAAAAATGTCCAGAGTCAAGACCTGACACAGATAAGATAACAGATAAAATTATGAAGGTTTGTTTCTCGTCTACCGTTTGCTTTATTTATATTTTTATTAGTCCAAAGCCCAACTAAGCGAAAAGCGAATCTGGTGTTCCCCTATACTTCAAAAATTATTGCTTCTTTTAAATCGCAACCCCATTGCGGCTTTAAACAAAATATGACTTTATATTTTCTGTCGCATTTAATTGTTCTAAAAAATTCCTCTATTTTCTGTTTGTTTCCAGAAACATAACATTGGTACTTTGGATGGATTGATATATTTATCCAGCCAATAAATTTTTTATTACCTTTTATTTTACTTACATTTTTATCCATCTT
>DAOVFB010000147.1 GCA_030668705.1 Candidatus Stahliibacteriota bacterium | reverse complement strand
TCCGTGGTTAGGTAAGACCTGCGGTTCGTGTTCCTACTGTTTATCAGGTCGTGAGAACCTATGCGATAAGGCTATGTTTACAGGCTATCAGATTGATGGTGGATTCGCAGAGTACACGGTAGCTGACCAACGCTATTGTTTTCCTGTCCCTGAAGGTTATTCTAATGCCCATGCGGCACCTTTGCTATGTGCGGGTCTCATTGGATATCGGTCATATCGTATGGTGGGTGATTCCAGGCGAATCGGTCTTTATGGTTTTGGTGCGGCTGCTCATATCGTTGCGCAGGTGGCTTGTTATGAGGGAAGAGAAGTGTATGCGTTTACTCGTCCGGGTGATCGCAAAGGTCAGGAATTCGCAAAGGAATTGGGTGCAGTTTGGGTTGGTGATTCTTTGACTTTACCTCCGGAGCCACTTGATGCGGCAATTATCTTTGCGCCCGTTGGTTCCCTTGTCCCTATGTCTCTAAGCGCAGTAGTAAAGGGAGGAATTGTGGTCTGCGCTGGTATTCATATGAGCGAGATTCCAGCATTCTCCTACGATTTACTCTGGGGGGAGCGCATAGTCAGGTCAGTTGCAAATCTTACCCGTCGGGACGGCCTGGAGTTCTTTATGGTTGCTCCCAGGGTACCGGTTAGAACTGAGGTAACCACCTTTGCACTCGAAGAAGCAAATGAAGCACTTAAGCAATTGAGAAACGGGGAGATTCAGGGTGCAGCAGTCCTTGTAATGAATAGACCCAACTAACGTATGCTTTAGATTTTGAGGTTTTAACAATATTGCAGTTCGCCTATCTATTCCTTTATCACTACGATTGTTTTGTTTTCTCCTACTAATTCATACAAAATTAAGATATCTATATTATGAAATCTTATACAACCAAGACTTATATGTTTT
This sequence comes from Candidatus Stahliibacteriota bacterium, assembly GCA_030668705.1. GTDB lineage: Bacteria > Hydrothermota > UBA3072 > UBA3072 > UBA3072 > DAOVFB01. The sequence goes on along the minus strand of DAOVFB010000147.1, from coordinate 2,905 downwards.
CCTATTGATGTTGTATCATTGGTTCCATGGCAGGTATAAAATGTATACTTACCATTTTTCCATAGTTCAAGTTTTCTTGCGCCAAAAGGATTAAATGGATGTCCATAAGGTATTTCGAGATTACGCTGCTTCCAGGAAGTTTCTGGTTTTAGTACCTTTTTCCCTATTATGTATTTGTCTATTTTAGTCCCCCTTCCTATTTCTTCATCTCCTATAGCAGCTTTTGCTGTGTATATTAATTTACTCTCATTAGCCCAATAACTCGTATAGATAGTTCCACTATTATCATACCAGTAACTCATGTTTTCACTAAGGTCAACAACAATAGAATCGACTATTATTTCTTTGTATTTTTCTCTTATATATATGCCCCATTTATTTGCTAAATCACTTATTTTATGGGCTTTCTTATTATTATATTTATCCTCTTTAATATCTATTAAGGATTTGTAAAAATCATCCCAAATTTTATTTTCTAAATGGGATGTAAAAATTTCTTCGGTATGTTTTTTAGATAGATAGGTTCTAAAGTTACTAATTTCTTGCCTGATCTCTCTTACCTCTTTTATGTTTAAACACAAAGATTGGCTAAAGGGAAAGAATAATACTAAGATAAGATACCGTTTCATAAATCGTTTCATTCTACTATGTGAATTTTATTATTTATTTAAAATTTAGCAATGATTAAGTGGTATGGGTTCTGGGTGCTGAGTTCTGAGTCCCACTTTCGGATTAGAATGATACGGGATAAGTGGTATGTGATAAGGGATATGGGAACATCATCGTGATAAGTGATATGTGATAAGTGATATGTGATATGTGAACATCAGTCCAAGGTCCAACGTCCAATGTCCAGAGTCAAAAAAAGAGTTGGAGTAGGGGCAATTCATGAATTGCCTCTACAAGTTTCGCGCAATTGTAGGGGCGACTCGGTGAGTCGCCCAAACCGTAGGGGTTTGATTTATCGAACCCGAGACAAAAAAGGGCGTGATAAATCACGCCCCTACACTTAATTTCTGTATGGTGTGTGTTTTTTAATAAAGAATTAACCGTGAGTTTACAGTGGCATAATCTTTGGTGGTGTGTGTTTTCATCTGCGTTAATCTGCGTGCATCTGCGGTTCCATTTGACTTTGGACGTTGGGCATTGGACAAACAACTCTGTACCTCTGTGGCAGATCTCCTCTTGGTATTCGCCCGCTTCATTTTATTGACTTTTATGTCATCATCTGTTATAATGAGGCAGATTTGCTAAGTTGCGATTATATTTTGAAGTTTGTGGAAGTATGTTATTAAAAGAAAGATACATAAAAATGGATAATTCTCGTGAGATGGAGTCAATGCATACAATAAGGGTTTTAGATTTAACCAAGGATTTTAATGGTTTTATAGCGGTAGACCACATATCATTCGTGGTGGACGCCGGTGAACTCTTTGGTCTTCTCGGCCCAAATGGTGCAGGTAAAACAACAACTATAAGGATGCTTACGGGTATTCTAAAACCTGCTACCGGTACTGCTTATATAGGAGAATATGATATACAAAAGAATCCTCTGGAAGCCAAGCAATTGATGGGAATAGTCCCTGAAATGGCTAATGCCTATATAGATCTTTCTGCAATTAGAAATTTGCTGCTTATTGGAGAATTGTATGGGATTCTAAAAAAGAAGAGAATAGAAAAGGCAGAGAATTTATTGAGGTTATTCGGATTATATGAGAAGAGACATCAGAAAGTGAAAACCTTTTCTAAAGGTATGAAACAGAGGATAATCGTGGCTATGGGTTTAATGAATGACCCACGATTTTTGTTTTTAGATGAACCTACCTCAGGTTTAGATGTGGAAAGTGTTAGACTTATTAGAAAACTAATCAGAGAGTATAATAATAAAGGGACAACCATTATTTTAACGACCCATAATATCGAAGAAGCCAACCAACTCTGCGATAGGGTAGCAATCATGAATTATGGAAAAATTGTAGCAATTGATCGCCCTGAAAGATTGAAGCGCACAATTGTGAGCACTACGTCTATTGAGGTTGCCTTTGATGGGAAAGTGGAGGTTAAAGAACTTATATTTAAGGGGGTTGTGGAGGTTAAGAAAGTAGGAGATAAATTTAGGTTATATACTGAAAAGCCAGAAGATGTTATTCCAGTGTTGGTTAAATACGGAGAGTCATCCGGGAATAAAATAATATCCCTCAATACTCTGGCACCCAATCTTGAAGATGTGTTTGTAAAGTTAACGAAAAGGGAGAAAAATGAGCGTCCTTGAACAGTTTAGAAGGTCATGGGCTATTACTAAAAAGGATTTATCTATTTTTTATTTGAAGGGACCTGTAGTAATTTCCGGTTTGTTGATGCCAACTTTTTTATTTATTGCCTTTGTATTGGGTAGGAATCTAACTCTTAGCTTCTTGATTCCCGGTTTGCTGGGAATGGCACTCTTTGTCACGGTTTCTTCAATAGGTCCGGTGATAGCACCATGGGAGACAAGGATGAGAACTTTTGAAAGATTATGTTCGGCACCAATCGCCCTATGGGCTATTATCTTTGGTGATATAGTAGCTTCTCTTTTGTTTGGTCTTTTTATAACTTTTTTTATTATTTTAGTTAGTGTTATCTTGCTTGGGGCAGAGATACTAAGTTTCAGTTTAATTGTTGGGACAATCCTGGCAGCTTTTTGTTTTTCCTCTTTGGGTCTTTTAATCTCTGCCCCTCCAACAGATAACCCATCGAATATAATGATGTTATCGAGTCTAATCAAATTCCCTTTAATTTTTATAAGCGGGGTATTCGTTCCAATTGTAAAGATGGGTAATTGGAGGGTTATTTCCTATATCTCTCCTTTAACTTACTATACGGATTTAGCCAGATATTCGGTTGCGGGTATGAATTATTTCAACCC
>DAOVFB010000057.1 GCA_030668705.1 Candidatus Stahliibacteriota bacterium | reverse complement strand
TAGTACCATCTTCTTTGAGCTTCTAAAGTTGCCAATCTGTATCCTGTAGAAGTATATCCCCGATGCAAGGCTTTTGCCATTATTGGTTTTTCCATCCCATCTGGTAGTGTAATAACCAGGTTCCCGAGTATTATCTATCAGTGTTCTTACCTCCCTTCCTGCAAGGTCATATATTCTTAACCGAACTTTATTCTTTGCCACCACCGAATAAGAGATGGCAGTCTCAGAGTTGAAGGGGTTAGGTATGTTCTGGTAGAGAATACACACTGAGGGGTTTCCGTACTTTTCTTCTATGCCTGCAGTAGTAGTAGTAAATGTATATACATTGCCGTCGGACGGAACCTTTGAACCTGAGGAAGTAATCTTCCAGACATCTCCTGGTGTTGGTGGCACAGTCATCATACCATCGTCATTGAACGCAAAGTATCCGCCACAAATCTGCATTCGTGTATCTGAGGCAGGGTTTAAAGTATCACTTCCAACCCCAATGCACCAGCTATCTCCAATTCCTGTCCCAAATGGGACAAAAACATCATTAGTAAGGTCGTAGACCTCAAGACTAACATGTGTTGTATCTGGCGGATATTTTATCCACCGTATTTCAAAGTCAGAACCCCTGAAGGGCCATGCGAATGGACGGGGAGGATGTGGACTGACTATCTTGAGATTTCCATCAAAACCACTCACGTTTGTAACTATATAAAAGTTGACATATCTGAATGAGTTGTAGTCGACCTGGGAATCGAACTCAAGGGCAAATCCATCTATAATGGCAGAATAATCAATATAGAGGGCTCCGTCTATCACCGTGGATAGTGGTTGTGCAGAAAGAAGCATGGTACCAAGGGTGACATCGTAGAGATCATAGGTATATAGTGGGTCCATAAATCCCAATTTTTGGATAAGATTGAATCTGACCTCATAGGTATGCCCTGTGTAATCCTCGGGTATATATTCGAGTGCCTGGATTGAGAGTGAGTTACAACCTCCATTAGAATGGATAACAGTAGCTGCGGTAGAATGGTCATTTAGTATCCTTACATAACTCTCGGAAGAATCAGTAGCTGAGGTATCATTATCGTTGGCGGTTATCTTCAGTTTGTATTCCCCGTTGTTGAAGAGGAATGTATTCCAGAGGTAACTACCGGTATTTCCCTCACCTTCTGCAATTGATAGCCAATCGCTACTATCCTGCCTTCTACAGGCAATATCAATATATATAGTGTCACCATCAGCATCAGCTGCATCCCATTCAATGGTAACTACTCCCTCTACCGTTCCCCTATCAGGAGAGGTAAAGATAATATCCGGGACACCATTTCCCGGATTATTAATTGTAAATGTCCCGTCCGATATATCTGCTCCAATGGTAACCCCATCAGTGACAAATACCTTTATCAGGTATCTTGTTCCGTCGGGGACATCGAGTGTATTCCATTCAACCTCATTAGTGTCTACTAAACCAGATGCAACTGTATCCCATTTCTGACCATTATCCCTTGAGTAGAAGACATCTCTTGTAAGTGGATTACCTGTTACGCTTGAGTCAGTCCAGGTAATAGTGGTTGTGCTATCAAGCTCTTCTCCACCATTTGGGTATAGAACAGTAACATCATGGGTTTCGAACGAAAGGTCGTAGAGACTTTGAGCCACATCACTGTTATTCTGAAAGTCACTCATAGGTTCTCCTGCTATCACTCCAATCACAACCTTTGCAGTATCACCGCTCGCAAGAGTGAACGGACCTGTACACTGAACGAATCTTATATCCTGAGGCACAGAAATGCTGTCCCAGGGGTGATATTCTGCCGTTGCAAAGTTATATCCTGCAAGAAGGAGATATGCTTCTTTATCGCTTCCAGGGTCAGTAGAGATGGTTGTAATCTTGAATGCAGTGAGTCCCAGCTGCTGTTCAGCGGTATCAAGAGGACTTTCAAGGAAATCGAATCCAATATATCCAGGTGGGTATGTCCATCCTGGTTCATTAAAATCTGAGTCATAAGCATAACCAAGATCCCGCGACGCATCGAAGTCAACGAGGTCATCACTAGCATCACCCACATCGGCATCACAGCATATTCCTGCATGAACATAGAATAGTGTATCAGGAGAGTTATTTACTATATAGTAGGTAAGAAAGAGAAAATCTTCATATATCTCATAAAACCACGAGTATCCTATCTGTGTTATTCCTATGTTAAGAGGATAACCACCACCTGTATGTCGAGAGGAATCAGCATCGGTGAACTCACAGTAACTGTCCTGATTGGAGACGATAATTGGATGTCCCTGGGCATCTCTGAGTGGCCAATCTGCCGTGTCTGCCGGGTCGTCAGACCAATAAATCCTAAATGTATCATTTACATAACCTGGGAAATCTGGAGGTGTGTATTCTGTAGTTCCATTACTCGGGTTATAGCCATAGGTTGTCTCCATACTCATACCACGCACAGCAGCACCTGCGCTATGGGAAACATTAGCTGATTTTGCAAAGCCCCTTTCGCATTGCAAGAATGATGTGTCATTTATCGTGCGATAGTAGATTAGTTCATCATCGATTTTTATCGTTCCAGATGAGTCAAAGGGGGATGTAGAATCGACGAATATTGTAGTGGCGATATCATCAATGCCGATTTTGAGTCTTACCGTATCTTCTGGAATTTCTTTTAATGCACCTACCCATATCCCTGCGCCGTAGATGTAATGCTGTCCCGAGCCAGTAGGCCAGATTCCATAATTTGCATAACCAAACCTACCATCATTCCTTATCAGGAGTTCAACCAACCCCTTATTATGCCAACCGCTATCCCATATAGCAAAGGCTGGAATTGTTAGCATCAGTATAGTTATTAAAATAAATGTTCTTTTCATCTTTCCCCCTTTCCTTTATTTCACCAATACCATCTTCTTCGTAGCTGCATATCTCTCTGCAATAAGCTTCGCAAAGTAGATTCCAGATGGTACTGTGTTGCCTCTTCTATCCTTACCATTCCAGGTAACTGTATAATATCCTGATTTCTGAGATTCATCGACGAGGGTTTTAATTAGCCTACCAGAGACATTATAAATCCCGACATTGGTTCTCAGAGTAGTGGGGAGTTCATATCTTATTGTGGTTGATTTTATAAACGGATTCGGTTTTACGCTCTCGAGATTAAATCTTCGAACGATCTCATCCTCACCGACACCAGATGGGTTCTTATAGAGTTTGAGTGAAAGATCCACAGACTTCGTGGTTGTAAGCATATCTTCGTTAGAGATAATAAGATACCATTTTCCAGGACTCGGAGTAACGAATGAGATATTTTCGTCTGTGATATTATCTCCGATTGCGGGAGACTCAAAGTCATCACCTGCAATGTAATTTGAGTAATTTGTCTCATCACAAACGAAGAAGTCAATATTTCCGGGGGTTTTCTTATCCGAGTATGTGTGATAAAAAGGTGCAGGATCCAGAGTCCTTCTACGCGCTCTTGCATAACCGTGTTCAAAACGAGCTTGAGAGTTTATACTAATGTCAAGTTTACGTGCATTTGAAGAATCGGAAGGAGAGACGGGTATAACCTCGGGTGCTCCAATGGAATCGGGAATATAAAAGGACTTGTAATAGTAAGCACCGTTCTGAGAGCCTGAGATAATTTGCACAATCTCATCCGCTCCCTCGGGGTAGTCACCAATTGCTGATGAGATATGTATGAAGAAATCCCTCCTGTTTCCCAGGCTAAAACTACACCTTCCATTTACATCTGAAAATCCAATGGTAGTGAGTCCTCCGCCCCATTGGGAACTCTCTGCATGGATTAGCAGTCTGGCACCATCCACTGGAAATCCTTTGCAATCGTAAACGTATACAAAAAGGGAGCAAGATTTGGAGTATTTTTCGCTAACTGCCCAACCAAATCCGTCCGATCTCCAGTTCCATACGGAGGAAATTTCTTTACCATTTGGATTCCCTGTTACATCCCTGTCGTAACTGGTTCTGAAATCGTTGATATGTGTTACACCATGACCCCTGTCAATCTGATATTCATGCCATCCTTTGTAGTAGAACTCACACCATACATGGTCTTCTGCTATGTTCATTGTTGCAACGCAAGGGACGAGAGCAGCCCTCGCTGCTGCTTGTAGGACATCCTGGTCTTCTCCGCAATTTCCGTTGTGCTCATGGGCTATTACATTTGGCTGGATAGGGCGATTACCCATTGCCAGCTCGGGAACTACCTCAGATGCCCAATTCCCAATGATGTTGAGAGCACAATCTGTGGAGTCAAAAGGTCTTCCGGCTGGATATACCTGAGCTGTATCGGCAACATCCCATATAATTTTCACTCCCTGTAATTTCTCTGATAAGACAGGATAGCCAGCATCAGCGTAGTAGAAGAGATAATCCCTCCAGAACCGGTTATAAACATAGGAATCCATCCTTGGTGATTCATCCGAAAGTTCAGGGTGGACAATATACATATAGTAATATTCAGGGGGTAATTCATAATCAATAGTATCACCAAGCTCAAGTGCTTTATATTTTACTGTTGAGTAATAATTATCGTCTCCCGGTGCCCCATAATCGATAATATCAACATAGCTCAGAAGAGTATCATTTTTATAAAGATATTCTGCATTTACCATTATCAGATTGGGGCTAAAAGAGGTGTCAACCAAAATCTCCGGAGCAATATGTGCTACCTGATAGGCAACCTCATCCACCCAGGCCAATGGAGCATCCAAGATGAGATTCGCATAAATTGCTTGAGAGTCAGGGGGGAGTTGTCTAAAGTTGTCAATAAGGTCATCCCTTAACCATAACGGTGAATAATTTATAGCATTGAGTACCGTGTCTGGTAGAAGTTCTTCCGTTTCAATAAGTTCTATAGTATCGGTTACTGTATCGATAGAGAAGATAGCTCTTCCATTTCCTGGTATGACACAGTGCATGAAAAGGGAATCCGTATACACCCATTCTATGCTGTCCCTTGTTTCGTAACTGAGCATAACCCGGGGGATAACAATGACGGCTTCCCTTCTTATAAAGGAAGGTTCAACCGACTCATCCCGTACACATTTCATCGCCTTTCCCTCTAGTGTTGTAATCCCTTTTCTCTTTATAGAACTACCTTCGTTCTTTTCTTGTGCCCCCACATTTATAAATACTAAAAGGCACAAGACTACTAAAAATAAAAACCTCCTCATAATACCTCCTTGTTTTTGAGTATAGGTATATCTCTCGGATCTTGCATTGGATAAAAGTGCTCTTTTAAGTATGATTGTGATTTGCTTCTGGAATAAATACTTTTTCATCTTTTTTTAAACTGCCTTATTCTTAAATAAACAATAAACCTCTGAGTTTTATAACTCCAGTAAAAACATTGAACTTTTTTCCTCTATTACCTGATAATATATATTATTATATAGTTCTGGATTTAAACTGTCAAGAGGTTTTTTGCATTGTTATCACTAAACCCAATCTTGACATTTGACTCAATTCCAATATTCTTAGGAAAGGTTTTCATTAGATATTGTTCTGGTTTTTTGAATTGAGGAAATAAAAAGAGGAGATTAATTATGAACACAAGAATATTGAAAGGAATTGGTTTACCCACTATAGCAGTAATTCTGTTCCTGATTGCTGGTTGCACCGTAGGTAGCAAGTTACGAACCGAAGTAGAATCCGTTGAGTTGGGTGGAGCAAGTTTTGTTCGAGTTGAAATAGAAATGGGTACTGGTAAATTAAAGATTGCCGGTGGTGCCGATGAGTTAATGAAAGGTAACTTTACTTACAGGATTGCTTCATGGAAACCCAGGATTGACTATAGTATTAGTGGGGATGAGGGTAAACTCGTAATTCAGCAGCCTGAAACGCGCCACGTTAAAGTGGGGAAGATTCGCTATGAATGGGACCTACATTTCAATAATGATGTGCCAATGGATCTTGGTGTTGAATTGGGTGCCGGTTACAATCAGCTCAATCTGGGTAGCTTATCCCTGACCAGGCTCAATTTATCGACAGGCGTGGGTGAGGTTGAAGTAGATCTAACTGGTAATCGGGAGAGTGATCTGGATGTTAATATTGAAGCAGGAATCGGTAGGACAACGCTACTATTACCTAAAAATGTTGGGGTACGCGTCAAAGTCGAGCGAGGTATTGGCGTTGTAAACGCCAGTGGACTCAAAAAGGAAGGAGATATATACGAAAACGAAGCCTATGGTGAGTCAGAGGTAACACTACATATAGATATTGAGGCTGGTATAGGCGAGATCAATCTGGAACTGGGTGAGTAGTTATACTGTATAGAGATAATATCCGGAGAGTGCGAATGGAACACTCTGTATTACTCAATTTATGCAAGCCTCGTATAACCCATTTATCATTCTTGTCGTATGATTATCTTTTTAATAGTTTTACAATAAAAGGAGGAAAATTCTTATGCCGACAATTACGGTAGAAGGGCCGCCAATTCCGGAGATTGAACGGAAGAGACAGCTGGTGAAGGGGCTTACCGATGTAGCTATTGAAATATACAAAATAGAGCACATAACCGTACTCATACGAGAAAACGCTCCCGAGAATGTTGGAATAAACGGAGAGTTGATAGCCGATAAATATAGGAAATAGAGGTTTATTTATTGAATTAGTGGGGTTTTGAAAATGATAAAGAAATTTGACTATACAGCTATCCTGGGATGGTCTGTCAGTCGATATGATAGATTTAAGATCTGCAAGAGGCAATACTATTATGAATATTACGCAAAATTCGACAGTATGTATCCAAAATATAAAATTGACGAGTTAAAAAAATTGACCAGCGTTCCCCTGGCAATAGGTATAACAGTTCATGAAGTTATCAAGGTTCTTCTTGAACGGTTATTGAAATCAGAGGAAGAAATTGATATTAAGCGCTTTCTGGACTTTGCCAGGAGGGAAACCGAAGAGTATTGTCGGAAAAATACATTCGCTGAGGTATATTATAAGGAGATTAATTTTGTTAATCCTCAGGACTTATTCAATGAAATAGAGAAAGATTTGATGAATTTTTTAAATAGTAAAAGATACAAATGGTTAAAGACGAAAGCTATAAACAATAAGGATAATTGGTTGATTGAACCTTCTGGCTATGGTGAGTGCAGGCTTCAAGGTATAAAAGCGTATTGCAAGGTGGATTTTCTTTTCCCTGTTGATAATGTAGTCTATATAACAGACTGGAAAACCGGTAAGAGGGATGCAGAAAAACATAGAAAACAGTTACTGGGCTATGTTTCATGGGCTTCTTATCATTTTGGTAAGAATCCGGAAGAAGTCATCCCGGTAATTGCTTACTTACAACCCTCTTATGATGAGAAGATAATGAAATTCAATGAATACGATATTGAAAAATTCATAATATTGGTCAGAGAAGAAACAGAAGAAATGTATTCTTTTTGTAGCGATGTAGGAGAAAATATCCCGGAAGATAAGAAAAAATTCAGCAAAACCTCTAACAATAAAATATGTAATTATTGTAATTATAGGGAATTGTGTAAGGATTGATGAATTCTGCCTGTTATTCTCAAATTATCAGTTATAGAAAGCATTGATTCTTATCTAATAGATTGAGTAATAGAGGAAGGCGTAAGATAACATTAATATGAAAGGCGAGAAAAATAAAAGGATGTTGTTGACAAAAGATTTCTTATGGATAATATAAATAGGGGGCAAGAGTCCAATAGAGTTTATGAGGAGCTTAAAATATGCATAGTTGGGTTATATATATAAGTGTATTCTTGATTTCTTATGCGATAGGAGATATACCATTTGCTTTTATCATTTCTAAAATGGTTAAAGGTGTTGATATTCGATATGCAGGGGAAGGGAATGTGGGAGCGAGGAATGTATTGCATAGTATTGGAAAACCCTACGGTGTCCTCGTGGGTATTCTGGATTTCTTAAAAGGTGCAGTAGTTGCGTTTCTTTGTTTATCATTAAACTTAACTTTTCCCCTCATTATTACTGCGGGATTCGGTGTTGTTTTCGGACATGATTTTCCGGTCTTTTTGAAATTTAAAGGAGGCAAAGGAATTGCCACAGCTCTTGGCTTTTTATTCGTTCTGTTCCCAATGCCAACATCTGCTGCCCTTTTTCTCATGCTAATCCTATTTTCTGTCAGGAGATATTTCCATTTTGCAGCAAGTATTGGAATAGGAAGTTTGCCTCTTTTATGGATGCCGCTCTTCAAAAATGAACCTAAGGAAATCATATTTACCATTGGGTATCTCTCCTTTCTCGGTATGAAAAGGCTTATAGATGAGCCTCATATGAGAAAGATTAAGGAAGCATCAGGGTGGGATAAGGGATGATAATTTATAACATAATTGTAACAGTGATTCTTCTGGCTATACTGTTAAATCTTCTTAATAATCTTGAGTCGTTAAAGCATCTAAAAAAAGAAGAAAAACCGTATACAAAGCATTCGCTCGTAGAGCCTTCGTTTGTTTCAGTGCTTATCCCTGCAAGGAATGAAAGTAAGAATATAGAAAGATGCATAATCTCTCTTTTGAATCAAGATTACCCAAATTATGAGATTATAGTTCTTGATGATAATTCCGAGGACGATACAATGGAAAAATTGCAAAAGATAAAAGGAGAATATCCCAATCTCATAATCCATTCGGGCGAACCTTTATTAGAGGGATGGACTGGCAAGAATTTTGCATGCTATACACTTTCCAGGTATGCGAAAGGCAAGTGGTTACTCTTTACAGACGCTGATACCGTTCATGCACAAAATTCAATTTCCTCCTCTATAGCGACGATTCAAAGAGAAAATGCGGAATTACTTTCCCTTATGCCTTGCCTGGTCATGAAATCCTTTTCGGAGAAACTATTTATGCCTCTGGCCCATTTTGCACTCTTGAGTTTTCTACCTCTTAAAATGATGAATACTATAAAAGAACCTAGGGCTGTTATCGCTATGGGACCTTTTATGCTTATTAATGCAGAATTTTATAGAAGGATGGGTGGGCATGAGAAGAATAAGAGCGAAATTGTAGATGATTTGAAACTCGCACAGGAAGTTAAGAAAAACGGTGGAAAGGTTGTTTTTATGGATGGGAGTGATGAAGTTTCGGTTAGATTCTACACGAATTTTAAAGACCTGTGGAATGGTTTTTCCAAAAATTCCTTTGCTGCATTTGATAACTCACCATTGATTCTGCTTTTGTTCCTTTCTTTTAACTTTTGCCTCTACTTACTTCCATACTTTCTATTCCTATCCGGGATACTAAAATTCCAATTAACTTTGTTTCCTTTCCTGCAGGTATCTTTAATAACTCTGCACAGATTTGTTCTTTCACTCCGATTTAAGATAAATTTGTGGCTAATTATCTTGCATCCTTTGAGCCTCCTTTTTGGATTTCTTATTGCTCTCAATTCTATGCAATTAACACTCCTGAATAAAGCTGTATTTTGGAAGGAAAGGGTTTACCGATCCTGAAGTTAAGCCCCTGAACTTAGGTTAAATACAAGATGAAAATTCCATAATGTTATGTGTAGAAATAATCGGGGTAAAGTGTCTAAGATAAGAGTGTAGGGTTTTGGCAAAAATTAGTGAGTCACTTAAATCGTTAAATTCTATACCATGGTAGAAATAAGGCAATGTAGATTAAGCGATAGAGAGGATATCGAAGATATTTCCAGTCTCATCTGGGAAGGCGAGGATTATCTTTCCAGGGTATTTGACGAATGGATAGATGATGGAGGTTTTTTTGTTGCTCTTAGAGATGGAAGAGTAATAGGGACGGCAAAGATTACTTTTCTCCCGGGGAAAGTAGCCTGGCTTGAAGGACTCAGGGTTCATCCCGACTATCAGGGAAAGGGGATTGGGAGAGAATTAAACGATTTTATACTGAATTACGCAATAGAATTAAGACAGTCCGGGGTTATAAATGCTATTGAATTTGCGACTTATTATAAGAACAAAGAAAGCCTGCATATGGCGAAGAAAGCGGGTTTTAAGACGGTGAAAAGTTTCTATGTACTCAATAGGAAAAAGGAGGGTCCTGAAAAGGAACCCCCCATAGCGATACTTTCTATTGGTGACCTAATGAGTTATAAGGGTTACATTTCCGCAGGATGGAAATTTGTAAAAAAGACGGAAGAGAGTTTTAAGTGGGTAGTAGAAAGAAATAAGGCTTATTCTACGGGTAAATATAAATTCTATACTGCAGGTTATGAAAAAACATTTATACTTTTGAATGGGAGTAAAGAGGCACTAAGGGAGTACATTCCTTGTTTTAACTTTCTTTCTAAAGGTGCAGATACATATGATATAATGTTCCCTGAGGAATGGGCAGCAAAATTACACCTCTTTAAGAAGAATGGTTTCACCTTCTGGGAAGAGCCTGAAGAACCGAATATCGTGATTTTGAAGTATTATAATTGAGAAGTATATAGGTAGAGGAGTATATGAGTGAATCTGTTGGTGAGTTGGGTAGGTGAAGGTTTAGTTTATTTTGTCCTTTTCAAGAGACTAATTGGCATTTTAACTGAAAATACCCTTTGTGAAATACTGTATTTTACCCTCAATAATTTGACAAAATAGGGAAAAGTGCATATTATTA
>DAOVFB010000170.1 GCA_030668705.1 Candidatus Stahliibacteriota bacterium | reverse complement strand
TCTTTGCCAGAACATCGCTAATGAATTTTTATTTTAATGCTCGTTACGAAAATAGAAAAACATCCAGTGAAATCTTCTTATTTTCTGCCAGAGGCTTTTCTAATATCCTTTCAGGAGGTATTTCATTTGCTAATGCTGATTCTATTTTTGTATTCGGGGACCTCGGATTGTTTATTCTACCATTTGATTTTGCATTAAAAGTAAATGAGAACTTTGAGTATCAGGTGAAAGCAGCCTTTGAAAAATACCCCTTCCGGGCTGGACTTTCCTGGTATAAGATGCATCTTTACCCCGAGATACTTTGTTTCTTCCCGTACAATGGCGCCTATTATCTAAAGGGAGCGCTCTTAGAGTGGAACGATATATCCAGGGTGTTCTGGGTAGGTCCGGAGTTTCGACGAGAGTGGAGTTTTCCTGGGCTCTATTACAGATTAGAAGCCGGGTGGGCAGCAGATTTTAGTGTGTCCTTTTTCTATAGTGCGGAGGCACTTTCTGATTCGTTAAGTTATCTTGGTATTTCTGGAGATTATCGGGGTTTTTATTTAGAAGCAGGTTATCCCCTGGAGGGAGGTAGATCCTACCTTCGAGCAGGCTCGGCAATAAGGATAGCCAATCTATTTGACATAAATCTCTACAGTTATATCCGCTTTGCCGATGATTATTTTCTTTCGACTGATCTTGGATTCTTGATTGGGAAAAAGCTCAAGATAGGCATGAGTGGAACTTTAATCCAGGGGTCCAAAGACGACTTTGATTTAACTGGCTATATAGCCTTCTGGTTTTAGGGACCTAAAAAGGAGGATAAAATGCTTATTGGTATAGGTGCAGATCATCGAGGATATCCATTAAAAAAGGAGTTAATCCAGCGTCTTGAAGTAAGCGATTTCAAGGTTGAGGATTTTGGAACAGACAGCAAAGAATCTTCTGATTATCCCGATTTTGCAGAGGCTCTTGCGAGAGAGGTAAGCAAAGGAAAAATTGACTACGGGATTCTTATATGTAATACAGGCATTGGAATGACCATTGCAGCTAATAAGGTTAAAGGTGCCTATGCAGCTTTAGCACTTGATAAAGATATGGCTGAATCAGCAAAGAGACATAATAAAGCGAATATCCTGGTTTTCTCCGCTGAAAGGACAAATGCAGAAGAAGCCTGGGAAATGTTTACTACCTGGATGGAAGCGAAGTTTGAAGGGGGAAGGCATGAGAGGAGATTAAAGAAGGTAAAGGCTATTGAAGATGCCGGTGGATAATAATAATGAGGATTTAATTCGAGCTCTGAGTAAATACTTCCCCGCCAGGGTTTTTGATATGATAAAGCAGGATCCCGGGAAGTTAGGGGTTGAAGGGGAGAGGAGAAAGGTTACAGTTCTCTTTGGAGATTTATGTGGTTTTACGGCCCTTACCGAGAAACTCCAGGACCCGGAAGAGATCGTCGTTATTATAAACCGTTATTTCGGAAGGATGCTTGAAATCGTGGATAAATATGGTGGGGATCTGGATAAACTGGTGGGGGATGCCATTATGATTATATTTGGTGCACCGGTTGCCCACAGGGATGATTCTCTTCGGGCCGTTCGGGCTTCGCTTGAAATGACAAAGGCTATTTTAGAACTCGGTTTTGTTGATACCCCTTCAGGGAAAGTGGAAATTAGTATGAGTATTGGAGTCAATACCGGTGAGGTTGTCGCACTGAATATGGGTTCTGATAAGCGGATGGAGTACACCGTTATGGGTGATACTGTGAATACAGCTTCACGGCTTGAAGGTATTGCAAATCCCGGGGAAGTCATTATCTCCGAATCTACCTATCAAGAAGTGAAGGATGAGATTGAGTGTGAAAAACTTAAGGCGGTTACGGTAAAAGGTAAAAAGGAACCTATAGAGATATATAGAGCACTTCGAAGTAAGGGCATGGAACTTGAAAAGGCCATAATCGAGTTTCCGTTCGTAGGTAGGGAAAATGAAAGGAAATATCTACTTGATTTTGTAGATAAGTTAAAAGAAGGTGGAGGAGGAAAAATTTGCCTCTATGGTCCATTCGGTTCCGGAAAGAGCAGATTATGTAGTGAAGTCATAGAGGTTATAGAAGGAGTAAGGATAATTCATCTAAAGGGCAGGGAATTTGCTCCTAATATTCCTTATTATGCGATAAGAGAATGGATTCGGAATGAATATGGAGATTCTATCCCGGATAGTTTGTCCATTTTTCTTAAGAGTCCGGAAGAAAAATCAGATTTTAGAGAAAAGGCAACCTCAGGATGGAAGGAATATCTTGATAGTATGCTTAAAACATCCCCACTCCTCGTAAGAATCGAAGACTGGGATTATATTGACCCATTGACCCGAGGTCTATTCACTAAATTAGAGGAGTCCGACGGGTCAACACCCGAAGGATTATCCAAAGAGAATTCATTGCCCGGGGGTTTATTACTCATAGCAGAATGTCAGGAGAGGATTCCGGGATTTGAACAATTGGAGATGGGTTCACTAAAAAAAGAATCGATTAGAGAGTTATCTGAAGACGCATTAGATTATACAATATCCGAGCATCTCCTGGGCTTTCTTACGGAAAAATCCGAAGGTAATCCCTATTGTTTGAAACTCTTGCTCCAGTGGCTTCTTCTGAAGAATCTTTGTGACAGGATAGGTAGCAGACTGGAACTCAAGGAAGATATAGAGGAAACAGGCATCCCTTCTGGTATTAATGG
>DAOVFB010000060.1 GCA_030668705.1 Candidatus Stahliibacteriota bacterium | reverse complement strand
TGATAAGTGGTAAGTGATAAGGGATACGTGCATATTCATCTTCTATCTCATAACACATATCACCTGCTTGTCTTCTCGCTTGAGTTCTATCACATATCACCTTTATTGAAAATTAACCGTGAGTTTGCCGTGGCTAAACTCCTGGGGGTGTGCATCCAATCATTGACAACAAATTAAATCGTATTATCATTTGGATATGAAGTTTAAAAGAATTGTGATAGAAAAAATTAAGAGTGCTAAAAAGGGGTTTGCTCTTACCGGTGCAGGTATTTCTGCCCCTTCCGGGATACCGACATTCAGGGGAGAAAACGGATTCTGGAAGGATAAAGACCCCCGAGAACTCGCCTCTTTAGAAGGTTTCGAAAAGAATCCGGAACGCGTGTGGGATTGGTATAACGAGAGGAGGTCAATAATAAGAAAGACAAAACCAAATCCTGCACATTATGCTCTTACCGAAATGGAGGATTCTTTTGAGCAGTTTGCAATAATAACACAAAATATAGACAATCTCCACGAAGAAGCTGGTTCCAGGAACGTCATTGAACTCCATGGAAATATCTTCAGGAATAAATGTAGTGAATGTGGTAAGTTGTTTAACGATATCGAACAGTTAGAAATTCCCAGATGTGATGAGTGTGGAGGTCTTATTCGCCCTGATGTTGTATGGTTTGGAGAAGCACTACCAAAAGAAGTTCTACAGAGAGCCATACAGTGGAGTGAACTTAGTGATATCTGTATCGTAATAGGGACCTCCGCTATGGTCCAACCGGCATCCTCTCTCCCATTATTTGCCAGAGAGAATGGTGCCTTTGTGTTGGAAATAAACAAAAATAAAACCGTGATATCATCGTACGCCAATGAAACTATCCTTGGGCAAGCTGAAACAATTCTCCCCGAACTAAGTAAAATTGGAATTTAGATACCGATAGATATGGAAATCCTAAAAAAAACAAAAGAATTAAAAGAAAAATTGAATAGAATACAGGAAGAACTCCAAAAACCCGAGGTTTTAAAGGACAGGGAAAGACTAATAGAACTCTCCAGGGAAAAGAAATCTTTAGATGGAATCCTATTCCCTTACGAAGAGTATTGCAAGGTAACCCAGAAGATTGAAGAAGATAAGAAACTGATAAATGAAACGGGTGACAAAGAACTAATTTCCCTTGCCAGAGAAGAAATCGAGACACTGGAGGAGAAAAAGGGAGCACTTCTCATAGAAATTAAAAATGCTATGATACCTTCTGACCCCGAAGCACATAAGAACGCTGTGCTTGAGATACGTGCTGGAACAGGAGGGGAAGAAGCAGCATTATTCGCCGCTGATCTTCTCAGGCTATATAGTCGCTTCTCGGAAAGTAAAGGATGGAAGGTTGAAATCGTTGATTACAACCGAACCGATATGAACGGATATAAGGAAGTGATAGCACTAATTTCAGGAAAGAATGTTTATGGACAATTAAAGTATGAAAGTGGTATCCATCGAGTTCAGAGGGTCCCGGAAACCGAATCAGGCGGAAGGATACACACTTCTGCTGTATCGGTTGCCGTACTCCCCGAGAGAGAAGAATTAGAGATTGAGATTGATCCTGGAGACCTTAAAGCCGATTTTTACTCTGCATCCGGCCCAGGAGGCCAACATGTTAATAAAGCTTCCACCGCAGTAAGGATTGAACATATCCCTTCTGGTATTACTGTTGCCTGCCAGGAGGAACGCTCACAGCATCAAAATAGAGTAAAAGCAATGAAGCTTCTTCGCACCCGATTATATGAAATGGAACGGCTGCGGGATGAGAACCAGCGAAAATCAAAAAGAAAGAAACTAATCGGGTCTGGTGACAGGAGCGAGAAGATACGAACATATAATTTCCCTCAGAACAGAATTACCGAGCATCGTATCAAATATACCAAATATAATCTAAATGCTGTGATGGATGGAAATCTTCAGGACGTGATTGACTCACTACTCCAGGCAGAAAGAGAGGAATCTTCTCTTGAAACTGCTTAATGCGCTTGACTTTGGAATCGAACAATTAAGGCTTCACACCGAATCTCCTGAATTTGAAGCAGTGGTCTTACTGAAAGAGGCTTCCGGTAGGAGAACGGCAGAAATCCTGACTAACGACACTCTCAAGAAAGTCTACTTCTCCAAGTTTCAGAAATATGTTAGAAGACGAACCATTGGAGAACCATTGCAGTATATAATTGGAAGAACTAATTTTCTCGGAGTAGAGATATTCATAAACGAGGGGACCTTGATTCCTCGACAGGAAACTGAATTTATGACTAATTATGCAATAGAGGGTGCAAAATCTATCGAGAATCCAGTAATTCTTGAAGTTGGAACAGGGTCAGGTGCAATTGCAATATCTATGGCTATCAATCTTCCCAACTCCATGGTATTTGCCTCGGATATTTCAAAGGAAGCCTTGATAACCTGTAAAAGAAATATTAAATATCGTCATCTGGAAGAGAGAGTCTTTACTGTCTCTGCTGATGCATTAGAACCATTTAAAAAAGATATGCAGTTTGACATAATTATATCCAATCCCCCCTATATTCCCGAAGAAGATTTACTAACTCTTCCTGAACTGGTCAAGAAAGAGCCACTTATAGCCCTTAATGGAGGTAAGAATGGAGTGAGAATTATAAACCGTCTTTTACGAGAATCTCCCTCTCTTCTAAAGAAAAACGGCATCATGTACATTGAACTCTCTCCATCCAATATCCCCTATCTAAGAGTTCCCGAAGAACTATCCTACTCGATAGTAAATGACCAGTTCGGTAAAAAAAGAATCCTGAAGGCTCTTAGAAAATGAAGATAGTTATCTTTTACACTCCTAAAAAGAAATATGTTAAAGAAGTTCTAAAGAAGATAGGAGAATGTGCAGAGAGAAATAAACTGGAAGTAATAGAGTTTGACGGAGATAAAGAACACCTCAAAGAATTTGACCTTGCAATGGTTGCAGGTGGTGATGGAACATTCCTTCGAGCCGCATATCTGGTTCATGCTTACGGAATCCCAATACTTGGTATAAACCTCGGTGGACTTGGGTTTTTAACTGATATAAGAAAAGAGGAAATAGAAGAAGTTTTTAAAAAAATGACAAAAAACGACTACGATATAGAGAAAAGAATGATGCTCCGTGCAACCCATAATAATGAAGCAGATTATGCACTTAATGATGTAGTCTTATCAACGGAAAAAGGGAGGATGATAGAGTTAGAAATATTAATCAATGGGGATTTCGTCACTAACCTCAGAGGCGATGGCCTGATTATCAGTACACCTACTGGCTCAACTGCCTATTCTCTTTCATCCGGAGGTCCGATACTCACACCGGGTACTAATGGTTTCGTTATAACCCCCATTTGCCCTCATACTCTCACTTTCAGACCGTTAGTGGTGAGCGGTGATTCGGAAATCAGTATATGTAGTAGAGATAGTGTCCGTCTTATGTACGATGGGCAACGGAATGTAAAACTCACTCCAGGAGAAACGGTACATATTAGAAAGAGTGAACATCTATTGAAGGTAGTAAAGATTAAAGGTAAGGATTATTTCCAAATACTTAGAGACAAACTCTACTGGGGCAACAGATGATAAAAGAGATGAGAATCAAGAACTACGCTCTATTGAATGAAGTTGAGATAATCTTTGATAATGGGTTTAATGTTCTCACGGGTTCGACTGGTACTGGAAAGTCAATCATTATAAATGCACTGTCATTGCTTCTGGGAGAAAAGGGGGACATTGGTTCTATCCGAAGAAAAGAGGATAAGGCAATCGTCGAAGGGGTTTTTACCAGGTCTGAAAGAATAGATAAGTTACTAGAATCCAATGGAATCCCGATAGATGAGGAACTGATAATAAGACGTATAATTAATAGAAAGGGTGGAGGCGGAATATATATCAATGGTTCCATTGCAAATCTTCGAATATTAAGGGAAATAAGTAAACTACTCTTTGATATACATGGACAACATGAGCATCAATTGCTTCTAAATGAAGAAACTCATATAGATTTTTTAGATGCATACGGAAAGCTACTAACAAAAAGAAAAGAAGTGGCTGATCTATACCATAAAGTTAATCAATTAAAATCCGCACTCGACAAAAAGACGAGTGAAAGGGAAGAAATTTCAAAAAAAAAGGAATTATACGAGTTCCAAAAAAAGGAACTTGACTCGCTAACCCTCACTCCCACAGAATACGAAGGGGTAAAGGAAGAAAAGAAGATCCTTGACAATTTCGAGGAAATCTCAATGATAGTGCTGGATGCAATAGCAAAGATAGATGAATCGGAAAGCCCCATGCTTGCCACGCTTACAGGAATAAGTGAGGAATTAAAGAAAGCGAGTAATTTCGACAGGAAACTCATCCCCGTATCTAAGAGAATTACGGAATCCGATCTTATTCTCCAGGATGCTCTCCTGGATCTCTCTCGTTACCGCGATTCACTGGATTACGATAGAGAGAGATTGGGAGAACTTGAGGAAATCATAGACAAAATAGAAAATCTTAAGAAGAAATATAGTTGTGATTATCCGGGATTAATCGAACTGAAAAGCGAGTTGGAGAATAAGATATACAACATTGATTTCCTTACAGAAGAAATAGAAGCACTAAAGGAAAGTATCGGAAAAGAAGAGACGAAACTCCTTGAGAAAGCCGTCTCTCTCTCGGAAGAAAGAACAAAGATTTCAACTCAATTTAAAGGGAAAGTTGAAGAAGAACTAAAAGACTTAGGATTCGAAAAAGCACATTTCGGGGTAGAGATAAAAGATAAAAAAGATATAGATGAGAAAGGAAAGGACAGAGTGTGTTTCCTCTTTGAGCCTAACATAGGGGAAGGATGGGAGCCATTCTCAAAAATTGCCTCTGGTGGAGAGCTATCACGGGTTATGTTAGCTCTTAAATCAATCCTAAGTGATGTGGATGAGGTAGAGGGTGTGGTGTTTGACGAGATAGATAGTGGTATTGGAGGTACACTCGGAAAAAGGATCGGAGAGAAGATGAGAAAAATCGGGCACAAACGTCAGGTCCTATGTGTTACTCACCTGCCAAATATAGCGTCTGAGGCCAATTTTCACATACAGGTAGATAAAAAAGCAAAAGATGGAAGAACAATAACATCCGTTAGAACAGTAGGAGGAAAGGAAAGAATCAAAGAAATTGCACGGATGCTCTCTGGTGATAGTTCCAGAGAAACCGCAATTAAACACGCAAAGGAATTGTTAAGGGAGGCGTAAATGAGCCTGGAAGATTCTGCAAAGATAGCCGTGGAAGTGGCAATGGGATTAAAAAGTGATGAAATTGCTCTTATTATTTGCGATCAAAAAAGCAGAAGAATTGGATACAGCTTGCTCACAGCTGCAAAGACTGCAAGGGAAGCCGTTCTTATAGAAATAAATGAGAGAGAGAGCAATGGGGAAGAACCCCCTTCCCTGGTAGCCAATACCATGCTTCACTGTGATATTGCTCTTATACCAACAACAAAATCCATGAGCCATACCAAAGCAAGAAAGGCTGCATGTGATAATGGAGCGAGAATTGCAACATTACCTGGAATTACAGAAGATATGATGGAAAGGACTCTGGATGTTGATTATAAAGAGATGGGAACTCTTTCGAATAGATTTGCCGACTTAATATCTATAGCGAATAAAGTTGAAATCTTCACAGAAAAAGGAACTAATTTAAGGTTCTCTATAGAGGGAAGAGAAGGGCATCCTGATACGGGGATCTGTCACACTCCTGGGGATTTTTCCAATTTACCTGCAGGTGAAGCTTACATTGCACCTGTTGAAGGAACCGCATCTGGAACATTGATTATAGATGGTTCTCTTGCCGCCTACGGGTTATTGAAAGAACCTCTTCTAATAAATATAGAAGAGGGACTTATTGTTGGTTTAAAAGGTGACGGAGCAAACTTCCTAAGAAATACACGTGATAAGTACGGACGTAATGCCTGGAACGTAGCAGAACTGGGTATCGGGACAAACCCAAAGGCAACCATAACTGGAAATGTTTTGGAGGACGAAAAAGTAAAAGGGACCATTCATATTGCATTTGGAGATAATTCCACCTTTGGAGGGAATGTATCAGTAGATTCTCATATTGACGGAGTTATAAAAGAACCAACCTTAATTCTGGATGGGAAAACTGTTATGGATAAAGGAGAATTGCTCATTTAATCTTTAGAATCTTCAGTTATTCTAAGGACTTGATCTATAAATGTTCTTCTAACCTTGCTATAAAATCTGCCTCTTTACAATAGAATTCAATAAGTTTATCCTTTGAAGTCCTTCCCTTTACAATATTGACAGTAATACCTGTAATATCCTTTAGATAACTTATTAGTTCTTTATTTGCTTTGCCCCTCTCGGCATGTTCCCTAACGGAAATCTTAATGGTCCCATCTGCCATCTTTTCTACTTTGTTCTTATTTGCCCCCGGCTTTACTCGAACCTTTAGTTTTGCCATTAACGAATCATACAACAGGTATAAAATTTGTCAATGAAATACATCATCTATTGACAGAGAAATTAAATCTTCTTATAATGTTCTTATGGATAATAAGTCAGTTTATGAACAGATAATAGAGGGCACGAGGAAATATTTTACGGAGAGCGGATTCAAAAAGGCAATAATTGGATTAAGTGGAGGCATAGATTCCGCTCTATCAACTGTGCTCACCTCCGCTGCAATCGGAGGCGAATACCTCTCCCCTATCTTTATGCCCACTGAATTTACCTCTGATGTCAGTAAACAGAATACTATTAAATTATGCAAGAATTTAAGTCTCCACTTAACAGAAATTAATATCACACATATATTCAGTAAATACATTGAAACCTTAGTAGAAAAATTCTCTATAGAGGGAATCGATATACCTGAGGAAAATCTGCAAGCAAGGATAAGGGGTAATATACTGATGTGGCTTGCAAATAGGAAACACGCCCTTGTTATAGCTACCGGTAATAGATCAGAAATCCTTACCGGATATTGTACGCTTTATGGAGATACAGTTGGAGCTATTGCACCGATTGGCAACCTCTATAAAACAGAAGTATGCGAAATGGCTCGCTGGATAAATAAAGAAAAAAATGGTATAATTCCTACTTCCATATTAGAACAGGCTCCCTCTGCAGAATTAAATAAAAACCAGAAGGACGAAGATGAACTCTACGCCTATAACATCCTGGATCCTATTCTAAAATTCTACTCTGACGAAGGGAAAAGCGTGAAGGAAATAGTAGACGTCGGGTTCGAAAGAGAAGTAGTAGAGAATATAGTCAGGAGAATTAAAAAAAATAGATTCAAAATAAAACAACTCCCTCCTGCAATAGAATTAAGAAAGTAACCTGATTTAATTACAATGAGGTAACACTTCCTACCTTAAGGAAAAGTTTTCTCTACCTTTAAAATCCATCCTTTTGCACCAAGCTTTTTAAATGTTTTCGTTGCCTTAGTAAAATATTTTTTGGAATTGATTTTATCACCTGATTCTTTAAACATCAAACCTTGATAATAATAAACTTTAGCAAGTTCAAACCTGTTTTTTAAGCGTTTAAAAATTTCGGCCGATTGGGAAAAAGAAGGCTCTGCATTATCCCATTTCTTCTCTTTTGTATAGAGTCGACCAGAAAGACAAAGTCCTTCAGCCTTCATCCTCTTAGCGTTAAGTTCAAGAGCAAGAGATACACCTTGCTTTAGTCTTTTCTTTGCTTCAGTAAGGTCATTCTTTTCTATAAAAAGTGAAGCAGTAACAAGGGAAATATCGGCCAGAAGTGGTTTCGATTCAATTTCTCTGGCGATAGAATAAGCCTTGCTATAATACTTTTTTGCATTTGGAAAATTATTTGCTTCAAGATAAGTGTTCCCAATACCTATGAGGCTTTCTGCCTCGGTTTTGCGGTCGCCGATATCTTTTGCTATTTTTAAAGAGCTCTTGCAATATTTCAATGAGGTAGAATATTCGCCAAGATTACAGTAACTAACGCCTATGTTATTGAGATTCATTGCTTCTACTTTGCGGTCACTGATCTCTTTTGTTATCTTTAAAGAACTATCGTAATATTCCAATGCCTTATGATACTCGCTACGGTCTGCATAAATAATACCGATGTTATTTAGGCTACTTGCTTCGATCGCTCGGGCCCCGATCTCTTTTGTTATCGCTAACGAATTCTCATAATATTCCAATGCCTTGGAATAATTGCTAAGAGTCGCATAAATAAGACCGATATTGTTGTAGGCTATTCCTTCGGTTTGGCGGTTGCCAATCTCTTTTGTTATCTCCAACGAATTCTTGTAATATTTCAACGCCTTATGATATTTACCAAGGTTCCAATAATTGATAGCAATATTGCCCAGCGCCATTGCTTCACCTTCGCGATCGCTCAACTCCTTTGCAATCTTTAGCGAACTCTGGTAAAACTCCAGGGCATCTTTATATTCATCAAGATACCAATAAGCAACGCCGATGTAATTGAGACATTTCGTTTCGCCCCTTTTATCCTTCAGTTCCTTATAAATCTCGAGTGCCCTTTTCACCTTCTTTATAGCATCATTATATCGAGCTATATACAAATAAGCCTTACACGACGCAATAAGACAGTCTGCTTCTTCTTTTTTATCTCTTATAACTTTGGCCTTTTTAATCGCTTCTTTTAAATCACCAATTGCCTTCTCGTTCTCTCCTATTAAATTTAACACATTGGCTCGATTCCGCAGGGACTCGATCTCCTTTATCTCCCTGTTCTTGACCTTGCTTTTGGGTAAGTATTTGATCGCCCGAGTATAAAACCTTATCGCATCCCGGTTTGCATAAGAGGCTTTTGCCTTATCCCCTGCAACTATACTATATTTAATTGCCCTCTCCTTATTGCCACTTATGAAGAAATGATTTGATAACTCTTCTACTATCTCGGGAATACGGTCTTTATGAAGCCTTGACAACTCCTCCCCAACTATCTCATGATAATGCTTTAATTTGGCCTCATTTATCTCTTTATAGATTATCTCCCTGATTATATCCTCGGAAAAACAATATCTCTCTCCACCGCTCTCTTTTAACAACCTCACCTCCAATATCCCATCCATTAGATCGAAAAGATGCCCCTCATTCATTTTTGTTACATCCCGGAGAAGTGCAAAATCAAACTCTCTACCTATAACTGCCGCATACTCTAAGAGGTTATGTGCCTCACTATTCATCATACTTAACTTCCTCTCGACAACATCCTCGAGTGAATAAGGAATAACAACCTCCTTACTCCTATCAAATACCCACTCGTTATTATCCAGGAATAGAGCTCCATTGCTCTCCAGGGATTTCATTAATTCTTCAATGAAAAAAGGATTACCACCCGTCTCTCTATATATATAATTGGTGAGTTCCAGTGAGGGATTACCATCTATAATCAACGAGAGCATTCGTGCAACGTTAGCAGTCTTTAAGGCCTCTAGATTTATCTCCTCATATAGACATTCCCTCCCCATCAATTGTAATATCCTCTGAAGAGAACTGTTCCCTACTTCCTCCACACGATATATCAGTAAGAAAAATACAGGATTATCTCTTAGAGTCCTTACCAGGTAATGAAAAAGTTCCAGAGAACCATCGTCTGCCCAATGACTGTTATCTATACATATAAGCAAGGGTTCTTTTACACACTGCAATTCCAGTAATCTCCTTACTCCCTCAAATAGTCTGAACTTATCTACCATAAAGATATGCTCATCACTCCCCTTTGATTTATCAGATAATTCAGGCACTATCTTCGCAAGTTCGATTTGATAGGCCCTGGGTATCTCCCTGGTAATATCCGTCCCTTTTTTATCTACAATAGTCCGAAGGACCATGGTCCGAAGGACAATAGCCCTTAAGACCTCCCTTATGGGATAATATGGAATTGACTTTGTCGTTGCTGACAGATTACTACTCAAGAATGGGATATTCTCTAAATCAGCATCCCTTGCAATCTCATTCACCAATCTTGTCTTACCAACACCAACCTCACCGCTTATGCATACTGTACCACCATTCCCGCTGAATATCGGATCGATGAATCTTTTAGCAGTTGCTATCTCTTCTTCACGCCCAATAATCTCCTCTGTAGGGATAATCAGTCCCTTCTCCCCTTCTTTAAATGTCCCTATCTGATCCCTGCCATGTCTCTTTGCACTGTACAGGTTCCTGTCAGCGAGCTCGAATAGACCCTTCCAATCCCCTGCATTCTCTGGAAATGAAGCTATCCCAATACTCAAGGTTAGTCTGTTCCCTCCAAACTCTCTGCTCTTGCACCTCTCCATGAAACGCCCGGATA
>DAOVFB010000011.1 GCA_030668705.1 Candidatus Stahliibacteriota bacterium | reverse complement strand
AGTAGTAAAATTCTTTGAAAAGGAATTCGGTGTAAAAATCTATGAAAAGAGTACTTAAAAAAATAACTAAAGAGCTTTCCAAAATAAATGATTTAAGAGCTGTTATCCTTTATGGAAGTTTTGCGAGAGACGAAAATACCTCAAGGTCAGACATTGATCTATTTATACTCACCACAAATAAGAAAACTCAAAAAGAAATACAGGATAGAGTAATAGAGCTTGAGTCTGAAACCGGTAGAAGTATCCAGCCAACAATAAGGACTATAGCTGAACTACAATTAACAGATACAGGTTTATTACAGAACATTTTTCAAGAAGGAAAAATTCTATATCTAAAAGAGCCTGCGGAAATACCCTCGGCTGTATTGTTGCAACAAAAACCCCATCTGATTTACTCCTTTCAAATAAGTAGTTTAAGTCAAAAAGAAAAGGCAAGATTCAATAGGTATCTGTATGAGCAGAAGAGGAAAGGATATAAGTATAAAGGCTTGTTACAGGAAATAGGTGGGAAAAAACTTTCCGCTGGTTGCGTAATAGTTCCATATATGCAAAAAGAAAAGATAGAGAAATTCTTTAAAAAATTTAAGGTAAAGTTTGAACAGTTGAGGGTGTGGAAATAAGTTGGCAAAAACATAAGGATTGGGTCTTGATTTTTGAATTTTCAACCATTCATCAATAAATCTTTTCCCAAAAGAGAGATTGCTTCGTATGCGAAGAACAGGAAGAGGGCAAGACATGTCTTGCCCCTACACGCAATGACATCCCCCAAATTACCCATTTATGTCCGTAACATATTTGGGTAATTTGACGGTATAGTTGTGTGTTTATATATTACCAAACCAAAGAATGCATTTTACATTAAGGACCTCCCCCTTGACTGTAATATTTTATATTTTATATTATTCCGTGAGATTAAAATAATCAGGAGGGAAGTATGGATGTAAAAGAAGTAATTAAAGAAAGAAGGAGTGTAAGGTCATATAAACCAGAGGAAATACCGGAAGAGGATTTAACTGCGATTCTACAAGCTGCTCGACTTGCCCCTTCCGCAAGGAATCGTCAGTCATGGAGATTTGTGATCACAAGGGACGAAAAACTAAGAGAAGAACTTGCACATGCGGCTCACGAGCAGATGTTTATTTCAAAGGCACCGGTCGTAATCGCTGCAGTAGCACTTGACCCTGAATATGTGATGGGATGTGAGGTCCCTGCCTATGCTGTCGACCTTGCAATTGCTGTGGATCATATGACTCTTCAGGCAGTAGAACTTGGGCTCGGCACTTGCTGGATAGGAGCTTTCTCACAAGATCAGGTTAAAAAGATATTAAAAATTCCAGATAGATATAAAGTGGTAGCTCTTCTTCCAGTTGGATACCCGAGTACTTCTGGGGGCGCCAAAAGTAGAAAATCTTTAGAAGAAATTGTTTGCTATGAGACATTCAAATGAATATATTATATTGAAGATAGCTATGAGTAATGACCAAAGTGGGTTGGAGAAGAAAATTAAAATAAACTCTGTGTACTCTCTTGTCTCTGTGGCAAATCCTTTCCTACAAAACAAAAATTTCTTCTCTGTGTACTCTGTGTCTCTGTGGCAAATCCTTTCCTACAAAACAAAAATTTCTTCTCTGTGTACTCTGTGTCTCTGTGGCAAAAAATAGATAAAAGGAGGAATGAATGCTTGAGCAAGTCAAGAAGGTTTTAGATAAGGATGTAATACCAATACTTAAGACCCACGGAGGGAGTGTGAAACTTATCAGTGTATCTCCGGATGGGGTAGTTAAGGTCAAACTTACAGGGGCGTGTCATGGTTGTCCTCTTGCGCAACAAACATTGGTAAGTTTTGTTGAAAAAACACTAAAGTCTAAAATCCCGGATGTAAAAAAGGTGATCGGTTAAGAGTAAAGAGTACAAAATTTGCCATAGAGTCTATAGGTGAACATAAAGGGTTGATGGTAGATTACGAGTATATTTATTTTATGACAATTGTTCTTATCCAAATGCCAACGTAATAGGTTGCTGTGATTACTACAATAGCGATTAAGAGGTGCTCAAAAATTACCTTCCATGGTTTTGTTTTTTGTTCTTTCGCAAGATAAAAACTGAAAAGACTCAATAAAAATAAACCCCATAGTATAGATATAATGATAGCTGTGTTGAGTCTTAAGAATAGAACCGGGAGAACGAATGTCATTGCGAATAGAAATTTAGAAAGAAAAGTAGAAAAAGTTGCTTCCCAGATTTCTTTTGGAGTGTGCTTATTTTCTGATTCTTCTGAAATATGAATACCCAGCGCGTCTGAAAATGCATCTGCTATTGCAATAGTTAGTATTGCTCCAATGACTGCAACCCTCGAGTGGGTACCGGAATATATGCCCACCATTAATCCAAGCGTTGTGATTACCGCCGAGGTTAAACCAAAACTTAATCCTGTTTTTATTGAATGTCTCATCTTAAGTTTAATCCCTCCTTATAATTTATATATTGCATCAATATAGAATAGTTTTAAAAAGTCAATGTTTTTACCGGATTGAATACCTCTAAAGTTTCATGCCAGGACCCTTTCTGTTGGGGCGTTTAATTGAACGCCCCTACCATTGCATTTTTTTGCGCGAGACTTGTAGAGGCAATTCATGAATTGCCCCTACTCCGTTTTCGAAGAAATTCGTTCCAATATTTCGCGACAGGGATGTCGCTCCTACAATTGCATTTCCGATGTAGGAACGTATTGCATGCGCCCTCAGAGGCATGGGGTACGGTGCCCCGTGCCTCTACATCTGTGTTATCCATATAATAACTGTAGGCTGGAAGCTGAAGGCTGATAGCTGCAATAAATAGTGCCCTTGACACTTTTATCTATAGAGTTACTTTTTTATATGCCTGCAAATCTACCGCGTATTTATCATAAAAAGGAAGAGCGGCTTCGGTTCGCCGAGAGTCCAGAAGAAAAGATATCAATTCTAAAAGAAATGCTGGCAGTTATGCCTAAGCATAAGGGTACGGATAACTTAAGGGCTGAACTCAATAGCAGGATAGCTAAACTTAAAAGAGAGGCGAAGAAGAGGCCTAAAATCCAGCGCCTTGATTTATATACCGTCGCAAAGGAAGGTATTGGGCAGGTGGTTCTTATAGGTCCACCTAATGCTGGGAAATCTACAATCTTATCCAGACTTACCAACGCTAAACCTGATGTAGCTCCCTATCCCTTTACTACCCAGAGGCCAGATGTAGGTATGATAGAATATAAAAATGTTCAGATACAACTGGTTGATACTCCTCCATTATATGAAGGTTTTCACCCACCCTGGCTGTTTGCAATTAGCAGAAATTCGGATATCCTTATAGGTGTAGCAGATGGTTCTATAAATACTGGAGGATCAATGAAGAAACTTTTAAGCCTTCTGGAAAAGGGTAGCATGTTCCTGCAATCCAGGGATTATTATAAGGATGAAGAACTCATGCCAAAGCAGGGTTTTATATTTATAACCAGACCCAATAGCAATACCCTTTTGGAACTTAAGAGAAAGTATGAAGAGCGGCTCGATATTATTGGATTCTCGTTTGATATGGACTTAGGAGCAATAAAGGAAAGGATATTTGACTCTCTGGGAGTAATACGGATATATACAAAATCCCTGGGCAAGGAGGCGGATTTCAGTGAGCCGGTTGTGTTAGATAAGGGCTCAACCGTCCTAGACGCTGCTTATGAAATTCATAAAGATTTCGCAGAGAGGATGAAATATACACGTTTATGGAGGGAAGATAATAATCCGAGGAGGGTTGGCGTCAATGAGATTCTTCAAGAAGGGGATATAGTTGAGTTTCATACACGGTGATAGAATTTCCTTGAACTGTTGACAAGTTGTCAGATTTTGTTATATTTTTTTTATAGTTTA
Organism: Candidatus Stahliibacteriota bacterium; assembly: GCA_030668705.1. Classification (GTDB taxonomy): domain Bacteria; phylum Hydrothermota; class UBA3072; order UBA3072; family UBA3072; genus DAOVFB01. The sequence continues at coordinate 21,739 of DAOVFB010000011.1, read as the reverse complement.
TGTTAGATTTTTTTTATCAAATAAGAGGAGGATAGGCAATTATGGTTTTTCTTATTCTATTAGAAGCAACATACTTTACCTTTGCTTTCGTTCCATCAGAGATAGCAGGTGATAGTTTCTTAGTAAGCATACAATCTCACGACCCCGATGATTTTAGTGGTTTTGGAGTTCTTTCGATACTTCCGCCCCCTTCATTTATGGAGGTAATGGGAAGTCCGATCAATCGTATTCAATTTTCCAATGGAGATTGGAGTGGTTTTGTCAGGGTTTTTCGGGCAGCAGATTCCCTTCATTTGAATTGCACGGAATACGGTCATAATGATGAAAATCTTAGTAATAGATTTTCTGTTATCCCAAATGATCCCCGAAGATTGCAAATTTTGCTTCCTGGTGAACAATCAGATCCTGGTAATATTGTTGAAAAGGGTAGGTTCCAGGACCCTTTCGATATAGTAGCTATCAATTCTACGACAGCAAGTGTATATATCACAGATGAATGGTGGAATCCTGTAGGGCAAGGGAGTGAAGAGGTCTATCTTAGGAGTAATAATCCCTTTCCTGTATTACCGCTACCGCAGTCAACTGTATCTGGTTATCTTCAGGTTCAATATCAGTTAAGAACTGCACGGGGAGCGAATCGCCTTTATCTCCATCACAATCCAGGTGGGGCTGATACCCTTATATCTGATACCAGTAGTGCATTCACTGTAATTCCAGGGGATTTCGTACGTTTGCTACTTATCGTTCCCGGAGAAACATTGCTTCCTGGGGATACCCTCAAGCAACCTACTTCTATGAGGTACCCGGGGACTTCAGGAGGGCCATTACCGCAGAGCGTAGGGAGGAGTTTTACTACGAGTGTTTTTGCAATGGATGACTGCTGGAATATGGTAAATACAGCCCCTTCGGATAGTGTAAGGGTGGGGGTTGGCTTTCCTAATATCCAGCAGGTAGGTATGTTGAATAACGGAATGGTGAATATAGATATTACTCCTGATAGAGGGGGCTTTATATTGCCTCTAAAAGCTGAAGATGTCTCTAATCCAACAATTGAAGAATCATATTATGTACATGTCGAAATCCAGGGTAGTTATTATCCCCCAGGGGAAGATTCGATAGGTAATTACCCAAATCCCTTTGGTAGCGAACATGAGTTCACAACCATCCAGTACTATTTAAGAGAGGATGCCGATGTTTCTATAAAGGTATATGATAAATTTGGAAATCTTGTGTGGAGTAGAAGAGAGAATGGACAGGGTGGTGAAGGTGGGAATCAAGTTATATGGTATGGGATTGATAATGATGATGAATATGTCGATTCGGGGATATATTTTCTTTACTTACAGGCAACAAATCGGACAGAGACTATAGCAAAATATAAGAGAAAGATTGCGGTTATTAGATAGGAGAAATGATGAAGAATAAAATAATCCTGATTGGAATTTTAATAACATCCCTCTTACGGGCAGGTTCTCCTGGCTGTTTATCCGGAGAAATTTTAAACTTTGGAGCAGGAGCAAGAACAATGGGAATGGGCAGGGTGGGTACTGGGCTCTGTGATGATGCATCTGCACCCTATTATAATCCTGCAGGGATTTATCAAATCAATCCACAGGAGATCCTTTTTATGCATACGATGCTTCCAATGGGAGCAAGTTATGATTATCTATCTTACATACACCCAACAGAGAATTTTGGTTCTTTTGGTATATCTCTGGTGCATGCTGGAGTGGATGGAGTAGAGGACAGAGACGAGAACAACAATCTAATAGGTGAGTTTGGAGAGTCCGAACTTGTTACTATGATTTCTTACGCAAAAAATGTCGGGAGTCTCATATCCTTTGGTATGAACTATAAGGTAGTATATCATTCTATTTCACACTGGAGTGATTTCGGACAGGGGATTGATTTATCTACGCTTGTTCTTCCGGATAAACCTGTCTCTTTTGGATTTATAGTTAAGAATGTGGTAAAGCCAAGACTTACCCTGCGGGAGAGTGAAGATACATATCCTCTAATATTGAGGAGCGGTTTATCATATAAAACGCTGAATAATAAACTCACCGTTTCTTCTGATATGAGCTGGTCTGAATATAAGGGATTTCTGTTCTACGGTGGATTCGAATATCAGATACACCGTTACATTGAACTTAGATGGGGATTAGAGCATAATTTTACCACCTATGGACTTGGATTCAACTTTCCTTTACCGGGATACACTATAAGAGTTGATTACGCTTTTTTGAATCATCACTCTGGAGGTGGATTTTATACTCCAACTCATAATTTATCTTTGAGCCTTGAATTTGGTGGATTCCGCGCAAAAATACATCCAGATAAAGAGGTCTTTTCCCCAACATCTCCGGGTAAAGAAAATTTACTCTGGCTTGAAAAAGAGGTTGAGACGAGGGGGAGAATAATAAAATGGCAGATCATAATCAAAAATGCCTGGGGAGAAGTTTTGAGGACATATGAGGCTTGGGGAGAATTGCCTCTGCGTCTCTGCTGGGATGGACGCGATGGCACAGGAAACATTGTTCCAGATGGCAATTATTACTATGAACTTGTTGTAACAGATGCTGCAGGCCATTCTTATACCTCAGAGGGGAAACTGGCAACGGTAAAAACAAAGGGGCCTGAAGGGAAGATAATCTTAGAAGAAAGAATAGATACCCTCGAGGTAAAACCTGATACCTTGATTCAGTTTGAAGAAAAAAAGGGTCCAAAGGAAGAATCCGGAGGAAAGGAATTAGAGTAATATGTTACTTTTCTTCTATATTTCTACACAAATTCTTGTTGGAATAAGTCAAGAATCATCAAAATCCTTTCGTATTACTACCGAGCTTTTCAAGGAAGGAGAGTATCAAGAGGCAAGAGAACTATATAATTCTCTACTGAAAGAATTGGATGAATATAGAGGTGAGGCACTGTTTCGTATAGGAGAGTGTGATTATAACCTTGGTGAGTACGATAAAGCGATAAAGACTTTCCAAAAGGTGTGGCATGAATATAGGGATTCATATCTCGCTCCAGAAGCCCTCTATGGGATGATATTATCATATATTGCTGGGGAGAATTGGGATAAGGCAGATGATATGCTATATAAATTGATTTCTGTTTATCCGGGATACAAGAGTGCGCAAAAAACCCTCCTTGCTGAAGCGATTATTTTATTTAAACATGGTCAATACAATGAAGTAACAACAATATTAGAGGACATAGATACAAAAGAGGCACTTTTTTATAAGGCAAAGTCCTATTTTTCCCTTGGTGAACCGATGAGAGCTCTAGCTACACTTAAGAAACTCATAGAAGAGTATCCTGAGACCTCGTTAGCTCGTTATGCGCACTATTACATGGGAGATGTGCTGTTCTTCTCTGGTGATTTTGAGGGAGCTCTGTATAAGTACATCGTGTTCCTTGAAAAATACCCATATAGTAACCTGAAGGACTATGCCAAGTATAAACTGGCCGTGTGTTGTTTCAACAAAGGTGATTATATGGGAGCAATGGTCCAATTGAGGCCTCTCTTGAACAGCTCTGATAAATATCTTGCTGCCCATAGCAATCTCCTTTTTGGAGAAAGCCTGATGGAAACGGGAAGTTACGATAAAGCATTAAAATCATTAACAAGAGTTAAGTCAAATTTCTCTGACCTAAAAGCCGGAGCTTTATCCGATCTAAAGATGGGAGAGGTGTTTTTAAAGAAGAAAGATACACTTCAGGCGCGAATCCTCTATCAACAGATGGCATCTAGATACACATCGGGTGATTTTGCAGGTTTTGGAGAATATCTTGCAGGGGCTCAACTTTTCTCAGAGTATGATTTTAATGAAGCAAAGAATTATTTTACCCAGATATTGGAACACTACTGGGGTTCAGGTTTCCATTGCCCTGCAACCGCAATGCTTATAAGGACTTATAATCAGATGGGAGACTACGAATTGAGTATTGCCCTTGGATCTCGTCTTATAAAGGAAATGGATTGCAAGAGGGATAAGATCTGGAAGGGTAGGGCTATGTTTCATCTTGCTGAAGCGTATTATATTAAGTCCAGATATAATAAAGCAAAACTTTTATATAAGGAAATAATCGATGGGTTCAGTGACCCTCTGCTCATTGCTCCCTCTCTCAGTGCCTATGGTTGGTGTCTGCTTCATGAGGATAGGTATAACGAAGCAGAGAGGCAGTTCAAAAGGGTGATAGCCAGTTATTGGAGGGATACTACTTCTCTTATCAATAGCCTTTTCGGAGAGGGGGTTGTTCTGTATAATCGAGGAGAATATGAGGACGCTCTGGATGAATTTGAGGGTATTCCATCGATTGAGGAAGGAAGTCAAAGTGCTCCCAGGGCTATATTTTATGCTGGTAAATGTTACTATAATTTAGAATACTATAGGCAGGCTATTGAGTCCTGGGAGAAAATTCTATCTAAATATCACAATTCTAAAATAGCAGCCAACGCTGCATATCAGATTGGACAAACATATTTTCAGGCTCTAAAATACGACCAGGCTGTAGCCTATTTTAAGCTGGTACTAAAAGAATATCCCACTTCCGCTATTGTTCCCAGGTCTCTTATTGCTCTGGGTAATTCCTATTATAATGGAGAGGATTATTCTCAAGCAGTCAGGGAGTTTTCAAAGTTTATCCAGCTATATCAAGGTGACACTCTTATACCTCAGGTTAAAAGTTCGCTTTCTCGTGCTTATTATATGTTGGGTCAGGAAGATAAAATTGCTATGAGAGAGTTCATTGAGAAATTTAAAGGAGACCCAAACGCGGCCCTTGCACAATTCAATCTTGGGATTGATTCGTATGATAAGGGTAATTATGAGGAAGCAATTAAGGAATTCAAAAAGACAGTTGTTGATTTCCCTGAAACGGAGTATGCTGAGAAGGCAGGGATAAATATCCTGAAATCTTATGAAGAATTAGAGAATTACGAAAAACTAAAGGAAGAAGCAGAGCAGTTTCAGATCTACTTCCCAAACAGTAAAAGGAAACCTCTTGCCCTATTCTATAAGGGGATTGGATTTTATCATCTGATGGACTATAAGAGTGCATCCTTAGCCTTCAAAGAGTTAGTGGGTGAATATCCCGAGTCTGATTATGCTTCCTCAGCACAGTATAACCTATCCCAATGTTACAAACAGATTGGAGAGACAGAAAAAGCGGCAAGTGAGTTAAAGACCTATGCAGGTAAGGAAAACTCGTTTAAGACGCAAATCTTATCAGGGGTAACCTATCAAGAGAATGGTGATTTTAAGGATGCCCTTGATATATATCAAGGAATTACACCAGGAAATCCAGAACAAAAGGCAGAACTCTATTCGAGGAAAGGGAAATGCTTAAGGGAAATAGGTAAAACCGATGAAGCAATTGCCGAATACAGGAAACTCATGCCCTTAGATCTGATGGACAATGGTTATCAAATCGAGGGTTTAGCTGAACTTGGGGCATTGTTCGAAAAGGAGGGCAAGGTTAAAGATGCGATAAAAAGTTATTCAAGATTGCTTGAAGTAACCACTGACGATGGAATTATCTCAACAGTAAAAAAGAGGGTGAATTACTTGAGAGGCAAGAAATGAAAAATAGAAGAAGTCCCTCGATAAAAAGGAGAGTTTTTAAGCTAAAGATCATCCAGAATTATATGGTTATACTTGTTTCTATATTTATACTTTTGATACTATTAGGCATTACTTTCTTTTTTTGGGTCCCGGCAGGTAAGGCTATTTTCGAGCAGGGGGGAGTGGAGAATCCAGCTACAGAGTATGTAATCCTGTTTGGAAAGGTCCTGGTCTGGATAGGGATCCTTCTGGCCTTTATACTGGCTTTTGTGACGTATATAATAAGTTCAAGATTCTTAGGCCCTTTAAGCCGTCTGAATGAGGTTGTGGAGGAAATAGAAGAAGAGAAAATTGAGGAGGAGTTGAGATTCAGAAAAGGAGATGAAAGGGAATTTCACTATCTTGCGACCACATTAAATCAGGTATTCAAAGAGGTCAGAAAATATAGGGAGATGAGGTCAAGGGTCAGCGAATTTAATGAGTTGTTGAATCTGAATAAGAGAACCCCTCAGGATGCAGTTAGCTTTATTAAAGAACTTGAAAACAAGAGTAAAAAGGAGTGAATGATGGCAGGAATAAGCTTTATTACACTTTTGAAGACAAGTTGGCCGATTGATTTACTTATGGTTTTTTCTATTGTAGTGCTTGCAGTTATACTGGAAAGATTCTGGGCATACAGGAATATACGAATAGATGAGGAGAGATTGTTAGAAAGGGTTCAGAGGGCTTTAAAGAAGGGCAATACTGAAGAAGCGATATATCTCTGTGAGGCAACTAATAGCCCCCTTGCTGATGTTTTTATAGTTGGAATCAAGAACAAGGATTTGCCACGAGAAGACATCTCGGACCTCCTTGACGGAGCTCTTATAGAGGCTAAGACCTTCCTTGAAAAGAGAAATGTTGCTTTGAGTACAATCAGTTTTATTGCCCCTCTTCTGGGGCTCCTTGGAACTGTTATGGGGATTATTAGAGCTTTCCATGACCTTGCCGTTTCCGGAGCAGGTGGACCTTCTGTTGTAATGCAGGGAGTTGCAGAGGCATTGGTGTCCACTGCGGTTGGTATTATTGTAGCAATACCAGCAGCCGTCTTCTATAATTACTTTACGAATAACATCAAGAGTATATTGACAAGATTGGAATCCTACACAAGAAGATTCCTCACGTTCCTGAATCTTAACTTTGGAAAAATAAGTGCAGCAGGACATAAGGAATGAATATAAGTTCTATCGTCGAAGACGAAATTGAGGACGCAGTTGGGAAGATTCCCATTACACCTATGATAAATGTTGCATTGCTTCTGGTTCTATTCTTTATGATGTCTGCTCCAGCAATCTTTTTGTCTGGTATAGGGGTTAAGAATCCATCCCTCGTGGGTTCAGAAGGAGGAAAATCAACAGAGTTAAAGGTGAACGTCTATATTGATAAAGATGGGAATTTATATCTCAACAATGAATTGATCGAATGGGGGGACTTCCCAGAGAGGGTTGCGGAGCTTCTTGCAAGGAGCACATCCCGAATTGTAGTCGTGAGCGCAGCACCGGATATCCCGATCCAGGAAGTCGTAACCGTGCTTGATATTTCTAAACAAAAGGGAGCGCTGAAATTAGCCCTTCTTAGGAGAAAAATTGAGGAGAAGAAAGAGTATTCTGAGTGAAAAAAGAAAAGAAGCAGATATTATGATAACACCTTTAGCCGATGTGAGCTTTACTATACTAATAACGCTTATGGTGTTAACGCCTGTTATGATTATCAGCTCAAGCCTTCGCGTTGATCTTCCAGAGGCAGCAACCATTGAGCCACCACAGGAGAAAAATACATCAATCACAATTACATCTGAAAATATACTCTCAGTTAATAATAGGATCGTATCCCGTGATGAATTCCCTGATGTTCTTCGAGAGGCAATCAAGTCTCACCCGGACCGATTAATCTTTATAAGAGCCGATAGAAATACAAAGACTGATGCAGTGATGAGGATCATTACAGTAGCAAAAAAATTGGGCGCAAAGCATATCTCCATAGCGACTGTCCAGAGGCAGTAGATGCAAAGTATAATGGATAATGGGTTCTATGATAGAAGAATAATAACATCGATTATTTTTTCCCTCTTCTTACATAGTGTGTTCTTCTACTTTACATGTCAGAGGGAGAAAATGACGATCACTACAAGAATTGATAACATTGAATTTATCGATGAAACAGCTTCTTTTACTGCCACCCCTTCTTTGCCCAAAAAGAGTGTGTTTCAGGCTATCAAAGACAGATTAAAAAAGGAAGAAATTGTAGAACCCTATCTAAAGGATGTATCCAGGATTATACAGGAACTCCCTGTTGTCCCAGGCGTGGATATGACAAAGGGTATAGACATCGATGACACTAAACTCCTTGACCGTTCTCAGGCGGAAGGTATAGACCTTGATGAATATAGAAGGATGGAAGGAGTAGAAGATGGAGTTACGGAGGTTTTAAGGATTGCATCAAAGGGAGAACAGAAGGGAACAGGGGATATCCTCAAGGGAGCACCAATAAAGATAGACGAGCATAAAAGACCCACTAAGGAACTTCCTGTTGGACTTTTTGCCTCTCCAGGTGGTGGAAAGGAATTGGATCTGGAGAAAGTTCCAACAAAGGAAATAAAAAGGGATAGTTCCAGGGCCATAACGAAGAAGGATGAAGAGCCCTTATTAAAGCAGTTACCATTCAAAAAGAAGACGGAGATAAAGATTACAGGGTCCCTTGCACAAAGGGAGATAAAGTATAGACCGCTTCCTTCCTATCCAGATTGGGCTATCAAGAAAGGTCTTACTGCTACGATAGCTCTCAAAATAATGGTTGATCCTGATGGAAGTGTAAAACCTAACATCTTTGTTATAAAGACATCCGGTTTTGCATCCTGGGATGGAATGGTTGTAGAATCAATTGGAGAATGGCGTTTTGCCCCCCTGCATCAAGACGAGCCTCAAAGGGGCCAGACTGGAATTGTAATTATTAGATTTATACTGGAGTAGTTATAATTATGAGGAAAGAATACTTTTTAATATTACTTTTAGTATGCCCGGTGTTAATTCGTTCCCAGGAGAAGGTAAGGGAAGAAGTAATAAAAGGCAAATATACAGGAAAAATTGAGGAGAAGAAACCGGAAACTGAGCTCGAATATCCCTTATTTGAAGTGGTTAATCCTTATGGGGGAAGGGGAAGTCATATATATGATAAAGAGTTAAAAGAAAGATCGGAGTTTGCTGTCACACCTCTGCCAGGGTTAGAAAGTGACCAAATTAGGAAGCCCTGGCTCAATAAAATTATCACACCACCTATTGCTATATTCCACCCTGTTTATGGACAAAATGTCAAAAAGTGGGAACTGGTGATAACCGATGCTACGGGTAAAGTAGTAAGAACCTTCTCTAATAAGGGTAGACCGCCTAAGAATATAAGATGGGATGGAAGGGATAAAGAAGGTAAGATGATGGATGTGGGTACAGATTATTCTTATTATGTAAAGGCTGTTGACCAACTTGGTAATACATCCCAACTTATGGGAAGAAAAATAAGACTCCCTGGCATATTCTGGAAGGACGAATTGAATTCCTACTTAAGGCTTGACGGGAGGATTGTATTTGCAGAGAATTCTCCGTCTTTGACTAAAGAGGGTGAAAGTTTATTATTAGAAGCTTCTGACATCATCAGGCATGATTTAAATAAACGTTTGAAGATAGCAGTATATTCGAGAAAAGAAGAACTCTCACAGAGCCGAGTGAGAGTAGTAGCTGAATTCTTAACGAATAGAATAATTTTGCCAGAAGGGGTTGTAAGTAGTGTATCGGGATATAAATCTTTTAGGGAGGATGAAACGGATCGTTTGGATATTATTATTCGTTAGGTTTATATTTATTTAAATTTACAATATCTTCACCGTATGCCTAAGTATATAGGCGCAAATTCACATACTATACTCTTGACATAATTAGAGCTACTGATTATATGTAATGGAGTTAATGATAGTGGTAAGTATAGTGTGATAAAAATGAGAGGAGAATATTATGATTAAAATTTTCTGGATTATACCATCTGTATCTGTTCTGTCCTTACTTTTTGCATGGATTTTTTATAAACAGATGATGCGGGAGGATGAGGGCAATGAGAGGATGAGAGAGATAGCAGAAGCTGTACGTGTTGGGGCGGCAAGTTTTCTCAAGGTTCAATATAAGGTAGTGGCAATATTCTTTATAATTATGGCTGTGTTTCTCGCCTTCCTGGCCTTTGGTCTTAAGGTTCAATCCAGATGGTTACCCCTTATTTTCCTTACAGGTGGGTTCTTCTCAGGGCTCTCAGGTTTTCTCGGGATGAGGACTGCAACAAGGGCTTCAGTCCGGGTGACAAATGCTGCAATTGACTCCCTTGGAGATGCGCTACGTATTGCGTTTCGGAGTGGTGCTGTAATGGGGCTGTCTGTTGTCGGACTGGCTCTTTTGGGTATATCAGTGTGGTTTGCCGTTTTTCGATTTGGTCTCTCTCTACCTCTTGAACAAGTAACCAGTATATTGCTCGGTTTTTCTATAGGGGCTAGTTTCTTTGCATTGTTTGCACGAGTGGGTGGTGGTATCTATACAAAAGCTGCAGATGTAGGAGCTGACCTCGTGGGTAAAGTAGAAGCAGGTATCCCTGAGGATGACCCGAGAAACCCTGCAACCATAGCTGATAATGTTGGAGATAATGTGGGTGATGTTGCAGGAATGGGGGCGGACCTCTATGAATCATACTGTGGTGCAATAATTGCTACGATGGCACTCGGGGTTGCCTCTGGACTTGGTTTTAGAGGCGTATTAGAGCCAATGTTAATTGCCTCAGCAGGGATAATCCTTTCTTTGATGGGAATATACCTTATAAGAACTGGGAAGGATGCAACCCAGGCTGAACTTTTGGGTTCATTAACAAGGGGAATTATATCTACCACTATCGGGACAGCAATAGTTTCTTTCCTTGTCGTTTGGTATACTACACCAGATAATTTAGGTATATTCGGGTCTGTTATAGTTGGGCTTGCTGCTGGCACAATCATTGGTAAATCCGCAGAATTTTATACATCTTCTGCTTTCTCTCCGGTAAAGAAACTTTCATCAGAAACTCAATATGGGGCTGCACCTTTCATAATAGATGGACTGGCTCTCGGTATGAGTTCAGCCTTTATTCCTGTTGTTACTGTTGCACTTGCTGTGATATTCTCCTTTGCTTTTGCCGGTGGATTTAATAACTTTGCTCTTGGTTTATATGGAATAGGTATTGCTGCTGTAGGAATGCTTAGCACACTGGGTATAACCCTTGCATCTGATGCTTATGGCCCTATTGCCGATAATGCAGGAGGAAATGCTGAGATGAGTGGACTTGGAAAAGAGGTCAGGGATAGGACAGATAAGCTAGATGCCCTGGGCAATACAACCGCAGCAACTGGCAAAGGATTTGCAATAGGGTCAGCTGCATTAACTGCACTTGCGCTGATTGCTGCATATCTCACAGAAATTAAAATGGGGCTATATCACCTTGGAGTAAAATTCATTACTGTGGGTGGACAATCCATAGCTGTTAGAGATGTTAGTTTCCTCCAATTGGCAGATTACTACAATTTAGGTCTGCTTAATCCCAACCTCTTAGCGAGTCTCCTCATAGGAGGCGTTATTACATTTCTATTCTGTGGAATAACAATGAGGGCGGTTGGGCGAGCTTCCGCTGTAGTAATAGATGATGTGAGGAATCAGTTTAAGAATAAAAAGATACTTCTGGGTAAAGAGAAACCCGATTATGAACGCACTGTTCGCATAGTAACCCGCGCCGCCCAAAAAGAAATGATTATGCCCGCAATGATTGCTATAATTGCGCCTATCGGGATTGGTTTGATTCTCGGTGTCCCCGGTGTTATTGGCTTACTCGTTGGTGCACTTATAACTGGTTTTACCCTTGCTCTTGTTCTGGCAAATACAGGTGGAGCCTGGGATAACGCCAAGAAATATATAGAAGGGGGTGCTTTTGGGGGCAAGGGTACAGAGGCTCATGCAGCAAGTGTAATAGGAGATACAGTAGGCGATCCCTTAAAGGATACTGCGGGACCATCCTTGAATATTCTAATAAAATTGATGAGTGTTCTTTCTGTTATTACAGCAGGGCTAATTTTAGCGTACCATTTATTCTAAACTCGTGTGAGAAATTAGAGAATATATCGAGAGCTCTTTTACTTAAAGCATGACAAGTAATAAAATTGTTTTATTGTATTAATAAAAAAATAAATGTTATTACTATTTTTGTCTTTTAATGTAGTGAATGTAGATAGTGCTCCTGTTATTGATGGGCATATTGAGTCTATCTGGGAGGAAGCAGAACCCTTGACTGGCTTTACTCAGGCGGAGCCCAATGAAGGAGAAGTGGCTACTGAATCCACCTTCGTTTATCTCCTGGCGGATAAAGAAAATCTGTATGTGGCGTTTCGATGTAAATGTTCCAAAGTAAAGCCCAGATTGGAGTTATCGGGGTGGGATGAGGCTATGGGGGATGTAGTATCTCTATATCTTGATACCTTTGGGGATAAAAGAACCTGTTATCTCTTCAGGGTATCAGCAGCTGGGGCAAGGGGAGATGCTATTGTTTCTCGAGGTGGGGAATCCTTTGATTTTTCCTATGATGGTATCTGGGATGCTGCAAAGCGGCTTGGTTCTAATGAATGGATTGTTGAGATGAAGATTCCATTCAAAACAATACGGTATAATAAAGGTGAATGGGGTTTACAATTATCTCGGTGGATGGATAGCAAAAGAGAACATGTCTTCTGGAGGAAGGTTTTAGAAATGAAAGGTCTCCAGATAGAGGACTTTGAGCCCATTTCAGGTATAAATCCTGAAACAAAAGGAAGGTTCCTTGAATTTTATCCTGTTGGAGCCTTACGATACGACTCAGAGTGGGGAACTGTTACTGGAATAGATTTATCATGGGATCCTTCATCCAATACATCGATTGATTTAACTATATATCCTGATTATGCTCAGATAGAGGCGGACCCTTTCAGGGTTAATCTATCTCAATATGCATTGTACCTAAGTGAGAAGAGGCCATTCTTTCTTAAGGGTAGAGAGATGTTCAATATGCAGAGAGGGAGTAGTTTCAATATTGGTAATGGTCCTCTTACCTTATTTTACTCGAGAAATATAGGCAAAATAATAGAGGATACCCTTCAGATTCCAATAAGAGTGGGGGCAAAGGTTACTACAAGGGGAAGTGGTATAGAGTTTGGAGGTTTATTCGCCAATACAGGTAGTGCTGGTGAAAGTGAACCAGTGGCTAATTATCTCGCAACGAGATTCGTAAAGCAAACTCCATTTGGCCTGGATGCAGGTTTTTCATATTTTGCGAAATATACTGAGGAGAGCAGTATTTCTCTGGTTGGATTGGATGGAGCAGCTGATTTTGGAGATAATCAATTCACCTACCAGGTTGCTTGCGCTGATTCCTCGGATGTGAGCGGTCTTGCCGAATATTTTGAATGGAAAAGGATTACCAGGGACCTTTTAGCGGGTTTTAACATCCGTAATGTTGGTGAGGAATTCAATATCAATGAAATAGGATATATTACTAATAAGGGAATCAATGTAATTTCTGCGGTATGTCCTATATTCTATCCAGATAGAGGGCCTTTAAGGCACTTTGGTGTTGGAATTGGAGGAGGAGTTGGAAGACAACCCTGGTTGGAGGATTATGGATACGGTATTTTTGGTTTTTATTGGGCAAATTTTAAAAACGGTTGGAACATAAATTTTAATGGTAATATAGGAAAATCCTATGAGGATACATCCTGTTCCAAGGAACCCGGCTCGGATTTCGGATTCATAGCAGGAAATGCAGGTTTTAATCTGAATTCCAGTTATTCCGGTATTTTTGGGTTCTCTTTATGGAATTTTATGAATTATCAATATAACTGGTATGCTGAGCATCTCGGGTATCAGTTTAATGGTGGGGCATATTTTTCCTTTAAACCGAGTCAAAGGTTCTACCTTGGGGGGTCTGTCCACTACATTGGATACTGGTTAGAAGGAACCTCTTTTTCGGGACTCTTTGGAACAGAAGAACTGGAAGATATGTTCCTAATAGCATCTCCAGAAATGACCTATCATTTCTCCCCTTCATTGATGGCTGAACTCAGGACCGAGTTTACCTATCTATGGAGTGAAGATAAGCTCGTTCAAACGAGGATAAACCCTTTAATACGGTGGATGATTTCTCCCAAGTCCTGGTTCTATTTGGTCTATTCAAAAGTGGTTGAAGAGGAAGAAGGTTTCTTTGAAGAACCTGGAGCGTCCATTGTGAAGATTAGATATCTGATGTATATGTAGGGCAATTTGCATTGTTTAACCCGAAGGGATGGTTATGTCTATCCCTATTTGAATACAGCACGAAAAGCAAGGCTGAACTCATAAGAAGGAATAGTTCGACATTCTTTTTTCCAGGATATCCCTATCCTGTACCTTTCATTGATAGGGTAATATAGTGTAAATTTTACTCCAAATCCTTTAGACTGAAGTGAAGTAATCTTCTTTATTCTATAATTTCCATCGATATATTTATCTTCTATCTTTTGAAGTAAAATGTCGTAGTATATCCCAGGGTTAAGTAAGAACTTCTTGAATCGGAATTCTACACTCGGACCGAGAAATAGTTTACTTGACTGGTGACTTACTTCTGAAGTAGGCTTCTTCGGGGTGTAATTAAATAGCTCTAGTGAAAAATACCTTGAGGTTTCTATCTCCAGGTACCCGTATGTTAGATCGCCAAAGGGAAATGCAAGACCTGTTGCCAGGGTGAATGAATGTGATCCGGAAGGGGAGAATCCTCCCCCTCCAGATAAAAACATTCCAATTTCACCGAATAATAGAAATAGCACAAATTATAGAATACGGAGGCAATTCATTCCGCATTATTTAGTGATATCTGTATCGATCTGTGCCTTTTGAAGTTTCCCCGAATAATCGATATAAACAGTCTTTATCTCCCCAAATACCTCATAAGGCCATTTTCCACCTTCACGGTGTCCATTACCGGTATTCTTGAATCCTCCGAATGGCATATGACATTCGGCTCCAATCGTCGGAGCATTAATATATGTTATCCCAGCCTCGAGTTTATCAATAGCTCTCATTGCATATTTTACGTTGTTAGTATAGATTGATGAGGATAGACCATATTCAACATCATTTGCTACCGTAATAGCTTCCTCGAAACTGGATATCTTTATAACAGAAAGAACAGGACCAAATATCTCCTCTTGTTCTATCCTCATACCTGCTTTTACTTCTGTAAATATCGTGGGTTCCATAAAGAATCCTTCATCGTAGTTCCCACCGGTTAACCTGTTTCCCCCCAGGACGAGTTTCGCTCCTTCCTGCTTACCTATATCAACATAATTGAGTATTTTCTTTAACTGGCTTTCATTTATAACGGGGCCTACATCATTAGATTCTATGAGGCCATCCCCAATCTTCAATCCTTTGGTTCTTCCTATGAGTATATCCATGAATTTATCAAATATGTCTTTATGGAGGATTAGCCTTGATGTCGCTGTGCAGCGCTGTCCGGTCGTTCCGAATGCTCCCCACAATACTCCTTCGACAGCGAGGTCAATGTCGGCGTCAGGCATAACAATCTGTGGGTTCTTTCCGCCTAACTCCAAAGAAACCCTTTTTAAGTTTTTACCCGCAACTTCAGCTATCCTTCTGCCAACCGCAGAGGAACCTGTGAATGATATAACCCCTATATCTGGATGCTCCAATATTGCCTCTCCCACTCTACTACCCGGACCATGCACAAGATTTACAACGCCTTTGGGAACGCCTGCTTCGGTGAGTATCTCTACAAATTTTGTTGCCGTTGCAGGAGTATCTGTTGCCGGTTTAAATACAATTGTGTTACCCATTAAAAGAGCAGGGTATATCTTCCAGCATGGAATAGCCATAGGGAAATTCCAGGGGCTGATGATACCTGCGGTTCCAATTGGTTTAGTTATTGTAAATATAGCTTTGTTAGGGAGTTCACTTGGTGATGTTACGCCATAGAGTCTCCTTGATTCTCCGAAAGCATAATAGGCAGTGTCTATTCCTTCTTGAGTATCACCTCTTGTTTCCTTTAATATCTTCCCCATTTCCCTGGTCATGAGTTTTGCTATCTCTTCCTTTTTCTCCACCATTATATCCCCTGATCTCCCTAAAATCTGACCCCTTTCAGGTACAGGGAGATTTGCCCACTCTTCTCTGTGAATTACAGCGGCTTCGACCGCTTTTTTGACATCCTCTTTGCCGGATTTCGGGAAGATGCCAACTATTTCGTCCCAATGTGCTGGATTTCTATTTTCTGTTGTCTCTCCATTCAAAGCTTTCATCCATTCCCCATCAATAAAGTTATAAAACTTCTGCGCCAAAGTTACCTCCTTTATTAACCTTTTCCCTTAACCCTTTTGTTGTTAAAAAGAGTTGTTTTATCCTTTCAAGATATGCGTCATCCATTTTAATATCTCTTCGCATCATAAGTATCCTTGCAGTCTTTATTGCTTTTTCTAAACTGTATTCCTTGAAATCTCCTCCCCACCATGAGAAAGGCGGAAGGTATTTGGGCGGGAAATCACGCCCAAAGATATTACTGAATGGGCCGACGATAGTCCCTGTATTAAAAGATGTATTGATTGCCGTTTTACAATGGTCTCCCATAATAAGACCCAGAAACTGCATACCCGTTTTATATTCTCTTCCTTCTGGATAGACACGAATAGCACTGTAATTGTTTTTCAGGTCTGAATTGGTTGTTCCTGCACCCAGGTTTACCCATTCCCCAATATATGAATGACCCAGGAAGCCAAAATGTTGCTTATTTGCATATCCCTGGAAAATGCTCTCTTCTATCTCCCCCGAAAGTTTTGTAACTTTCCCTATGGCTACTGTATTGAGGAAACTTCCGCATTTTATGAGGCACCCTTCTCCAATGTAGGCTGGACCCTCTATCACTGTATTAGCTCTAATTATTGAATAATTGTCAATATAGATTGGCCCTTTTGATGCATCGAGGAATACGCAATTTTCTATTTTTACATCTTCCCCGATAAATATCATATCCCGATTTTCAATATGAGCGGATTCGTCTATGGGACTTAATATCTGGCCCATGGATGATTCTTCCTTCAAATCCTCTGTTAGTCTTGATTCCAAATCTTCTAGGATATCCCAGATAAATTCATAAAGTGGAAAATCACGTTCGATTATGCTTAGTTTTTCTATTTCTACTTCAGAAAGTATTTTATCAAAATGATACGCAATAAGCTCACCTTCATTTATAATACACGATCCATATTCCAAATCTCCTACTCCTCTAAATTCCTTTAATCGTGCATTTAGGAAAAGTGTGTCGTTGCTTTTTTCTATTGGGTCTCCAAACCCTTCTCTTCCAGAGTAGAGCATAACTTGTGCACCAAACTCACGAATAGCCCTTTCCTTCTGCGTGTATCTACCAGTCCTTATCTCTCCGACTGAATGCATTCGGGAAATTGGATAAAAATTATTGTATTTTGAATCTTCAAAAAGAACTATCTTCATGGATTTATCCTATCAATCGAGCAAAATAAGTCAAGGGGGGAGGTGAGTTAGTGCAAAATGAAAAATGTAGAATACAAAATGCCCATTCCAACCTCTAATCCCTCGCAAAGTTCGCAAAGAAGGGATTTGGTTTATAAGAGAGGAGATTCCACCCCAAGCCCGCAAAGACTGACAGCTGAATGCGGAATAATCCGTTGGTGGGTTGGTATGTTAGAACTATCGTGGTATGTGGTAAGTGATAAGTGATAAGGGATATGTGATATGTGGGAATTAGTCGAGAGTCCAGTGTCAAAAAAAGAATTGGGGTAGGGGCAATTCATGAATTGCCTCTACAAGTTTTCGCGCAAAACAACGCAGAGCAAGCTCTGCTACTCCAGGCTATCAGCAAAATAAGAAAGAGTCAATAGTTACAAGTTTGGGGGGTGGACAGTGGAACAGTTGAAAATCAGTGTCTAATTCAGGGGTTAGGATATAGGATATAGGATTTAGGATTTGGTGGTGTGTGTTTTTTATTAGTATATATCTGCGTCCATCTGCGTTAATCTGCGGTTAGATTTCGGTGAGGGTTAGTGGTTTTTAATCAGTTGATATCAGTGTAAATCTGTGTCTAAATGTTGTTCTTGGTTCATGGTTCTTAGTTCTTAGTTTATTTTAATCAGTGGAAATCAGTGTCAGAAAAATAGTGTTAGATTTTGTGTTCTGACTAATGACTGATGACTAAGGACTGAAGACTGGAGCGAAGCGACTGCCTCTGTGGCAGCTCTCCTTCTTACAAAAAACAATTCTTCTCTGTGTTCTCTGTGCCTCTGTGGCAGATAATCTATGGCCCAAAGTCAGCTGAAACTCCAAGCCTTCCCCTATAGTATAGTTTCTCTCCAGAGAGTTTATGAAGATTTCCATTTAGAACGAGATGGAAGCTCTCTGTTACATCCAGGGTTACTGCAGCTCCGAAATCATAGAAGATACCAGGAGGATAAAGGGTTCCCATTCTCTCTGAAGTAACTTCAACTCCAGGGAAATAATTATATCCAATTGACATATCCATAGTTCCGCTGCTTCTATTCCCAGCTAGATAGAGAATACTTTTTAGTTTTGATGAGAATAGTGTATCCTCTCCTGCAATTCGTAAGATCGTCGCTTCCATACCAAGACCATTTTTCATCCAGAAGTATATATAAGGTCCAAAGCCCCATTCATACAGGGATTGATCCCACTGTAAACCGTACTCCCTATAGATTCCAGTTTTTTCTTCTAATCCAAGCCTAATACTGTTGTCCTCTTTTTGCCTTCTGACTATCCAACCTTCTTTGTCGTCAATATAGCTCCTATCATATTTAATTGAAAATCTCCTTTTCCCTTTCCTTGGAAATTTAAAGATGAAGGATGCATTATTCTCCAGGAAAAGATCTACTCTGTAGGTAGCACTGATAAACCCCTGCAGGTATATATAACGGTCTGATTCTAAGGAGATGTTTCCAGAATACTCTCTTATATCTATGCCTTCCCCCGTGGGCACGATTTCCAGAACATAATCACCGTATGGATTTTCATAATAGGTGCCATTTGTTGAATCATATGAATAATTCCCTTCACCCAAATCTACCTCGAGGTAATATCTTTCCCATTTTGTTGTCCTTTTTTGTGATAAGTTTAGTTTTCCCCCTATGTTGAAAAATAAAAGCTTTAGATCAGAGAGGAGCGTCCCATTTGATATGCTATTGATTTCCCCTGAATTTAGATTCTCTCTTCTCCTGTGGGATGCTTTTACAGTGGTATTCGCGTAAGTTAAATCCGTTTTTATTGTATAGATTTTGGCGGTATCACCGCTTTCATCCCCTTCAAGGCCAGCTCCCAAATAGAGTGGTTTACTCTCAAACACCGCTTCATTTCTATAATTATTATCTCTGCTTAGATTACGAAGGTATAGATTGAATTTATCCCATCTTATACCTCCTTTTATCTCTTCGCGGAATTTCTCTATCCTGTCCCACTCAATATATAGGGGAGAAAGTTCCCCAAGGATTCTGTCTCTTCTCGTAGACCCTGCTCTTCCCCATAGATACGATGCCTTTAATTGATGGATAGGGTTCGTTTTTATTGAATACTCTGCAAAATTGTCGGGTAATTCGTTAATTCCCCAAATTTTAAGGAGATCTCGTTCACCTTCCCATTCCCTTGTTATAAAGTCAGAAGATCTCCTGTAATAATTTGCTGAGAGATTAATAAATTGGTTTGGAGAGTAGGTAGCGTGGATATCTCCGGCAAAACCATCATCGTTATCATCTGTGAATTGATTGCTGTATCTCCTTCCTTTAAATTTACCTCTTATCGATAGGTCCGTAAGATTCCTATCGATGTCTAATGAGATGAGATTATCCTCTCCGGGTAGATCAATCTTTCTCTTTGCTGTCCATGGCCCATCGCCTGTCCATTTGAATAAATGTAGCGAATCTATATATTCATATTCGCCCTTTCCTGTTCCAGCCCATTCAAAGTAGACCTGATAGGACCCCTTATTTTTACCTTGATAGACAAATATTGAATCACTTAGATCGTAATCGCCATTTCCCTTTCCGACATATGTTGAAGAATAGACATATCCAAAGCCTGAATCAGGATAGACTCTAGAAAATTTTTCCCGCTCCGAGAGGTCTTCCTGTCGGGAGAAAGAGAGATTAAAACCTCCCTCATTAAAATTTGCATTATAGAATAGATTATTTACACCATAAGGGTGATATTCGAATAGGATTAGGATTGTGGATTCGTTATCAATGAAGACCGAAGGACTAAAGGTTATAGTTCCCTCATAATAATTCATTACATAATCATTATCTATCCCTGCCTTTAGTATTTTTCCATCTAAATAGACCTGCTCGGAGCCCCGAACTATTGAAAAATCTATGTTACCATTTCCCGGATTTAGTTTATAAGGTCCTTGATTCCCTTCTTCTCCTCTGAATGTGAATTTCCCATATTTTCCCCTTGAGATTCCAACTACTCCAGATAGACGCTTGTAATTTCCTGCGAGTCCAAGGAGTCTTTTTTGGACACCCTCGTGCGTTGCCTCTATATCTCCTACACGGAAGGATAAATAAGGTGATTGTGCTTCTATGTATATCTCGTCTATCTCCTGTATATTCTGTGATGCCCCCTTTCCTTCAGGGATATTTTCATCGGATAGGACACCTGAAATTTTGAAATTCCCTGCTTCCCCTCCTATTTGCATCCAAAGGCTCTGCGTTACATTAGTTCCACCACCGGTTACTTCCATAAATATACCCTTATTACCGTTAATCAGGAGGTCTCCCTTATCAGGGGTGGAATCTCTTATGGGTGTTTTTTTGTGGATACTATCAGTCTTAAACGGGGAGTATCTTCTGTATACTTCTCCTACAGGGAAATCCAGGTGTGTGAATCTGACCCACAGGGTCTCTTTAATTGTTTTTTTGAATCTTATTAAACCTTTATTGTAATCCAACACATATGTGGAATCCCTGGGAAGTAATGAATCACCAAGGTATACACTATCTGATCCAAGGAGTATATTCGAATATCCCAGGTAAACTTCCGAGGAATCCATTGGTTTTAAAAAGAGTGTCTCAGTAGTTATAGAGAATAATAAAAAGAACAAATTACTATCTCATCTTTTAGGATTAATATCCAATTAATATACATCGGTAACCTGATACCTCACCGTCATATTACTTTATCTCTTAAAGGACGCAAGGGAGCTGCCTCGTCCCATTCTAAAATGAAAAATGTTCACCCCTTGAATAAATCCATCTCAAGTGGAGCAAGAAGTGCAAAATATAAAAATTATATTCACTACAGATGTATTAAATTGGCAGTTGACAATTGTGAAAATATTGCTATTATTTTATTAAAATAGAAGGTCTATATGCTAGGTGTACCGAACTTAATTGTTGTTCATTTTAAAAATGGAAGATTGCTTAAGGGATATACGCATGACTTTTCCTTGGAAAAGGAAACATTTCACCTCACGTCAGAGGAAAAAAGAGATAGGGGAATTATCTACGGAATTGGCCTTAAGGAGTTGAAGGCTATCTTCTTTGTCAAAACCTTAAAGGGAGATAAAAATTATACCAGGAAGAAAAACTTTGACGAAGTTGATACTTATAGAGACCAGGGGTTGAAGGTTACAGTTAGATTCCCTGACGGTGAAACAATCAGAGGTCAGAGCATTGATTATGGTAAAAATAAGAAGGGATTTTTCATCACACCGATTGACCCAGAGGACAATAACGAAAGTGTTTATGTCTTAACACATGCCCTGCGTGATGTTAAAGTTGAAAATGATATCAAATAGGTGAAAAGATAAGCAAGTGCCCTACTTCATTTCACAATTTCAAAGGAACAACACAAGAAAGATTTTATTTTACTTTTAAAGATTACATTAAATATTTTGAATTCTTTATAGAAACGATTTAAATCAATAAAAAACCCACTTATCCTTAAACCCGACAGAATCAGCAATTTTATTAAACCGACCGGATCTCCATTATCAATTCGTCCTCTAATTACCCTAACCCCCCC
>DAOVFB010000127.1 GCA_030668705.1 Candidatus Stahliibacteriota bacterium | reverse complement strand
TGAAATACAACACGTCTCTACAGACTTCTACACATTCCAGACTTTCCAGCAGCGACGCAGGCTCCTTGGCCTGGATTTTGTAGGTGAACTCATCCATTGTGGTATTTGGGGAGAAGGTGCCTATAACTTCATGGAACTTGACGACGATTTCTACGAATTCATCATCGGCACAGACTATACATTCGAGTCAGGCTTATACACAATGTTGGAATATCATCACAATTCACAGGCAAAGTCAGATTATCTGGAGTATGACCTCAATGATTGGATGCACTTATTTACCGGCGAGACAAAGACTATCTCTCGTAATCAGGTGTATGGATTTATCCGGTATCCATTAACTGACCTTACGAGTATTGGTGGTTCAATTATCGTGAGTGTCTCAGATAAAAGTGTAGCCTTTGTACCGACGGTAAACTACAGTCTTTTTGAAAACGTTGACCTCATGCTAATGGGTAATTTTTACATAGGTAATGAGGGAAAAACCTTCAGCAGTTTGTTAGGTAATAGTGGCTTTTTACGCGCCACTGTGTATTTCTAATATTTATGGAGGATTGAATCATGAGAGAAAAAATATTAAAAAAATGGGCACACTTTGCTGCAACCCACCCCTGGTGGGTGATTGCAGGATTACTTATAGTAACAGTGTTCGCTACTATTTCAGCATCACAGATAAAAATGGATATGCGTTGGTCAGATTTGCTTCCAATGGGTGATCCTATGGCGCAGGAATTTGATAGAATCTTAAAGGAATATAAAAGTGCATCTACCATTCACATTGTTGTACAAGGACAAGAGCACGAGATGAAACAGTTTGCTGAAACAGTTGCTCCAGAGATAGAAGAACTTACAGAATATGTAGATCGCGTGGACTACAAACTTGATATGGAATTCTTTGCTGAGCATGGATTCATGCTGGCCAAGGCGCAAGATCTAGAAAGAACCAAAGACATGTTCAGGGATTTGAACCTTCTACCGCTTTTGACACATATTAATGACAATTTCGAAGAAGAGTACGTTGAAAGTGAGGAGGCACTCAGCACAAAAGAAAAAGAGGACAATGCGGTGCGTTCTCTCGATGGTTTTCACTTATGGCTCAAGGCAATGGATACATTTATCAGCCAGCCTGGTCAAGCAAACCCTACACTTGCTGAGTCAGCAGTGGATAACCTTCTTTATGGTGACCCTTATTTTATTTCCCAGGATAAGCGTGTTCTGCTGATTGCAATTAAACCTACGTTCAATGCCATAGATGTAGATAAAGATATTGCATCAACAATCGCACTTCAGGAAATTCTGGATAAAACCTTACCAGACTTTCCTGAAATCAGGGCAGGAATTACTGGAATGATCCCCTTACAAAAAGATGAGATGGAGCATACAACTAGTAGTATGAAGATAAGTTCTGTGGTAGCATTAGTGTTAGTATTAGTTCTCTTCATAATGACATTCCGCATGTGGAGTACACCGATACTGGCTGGACTCAACCTTGTTATTGCTATTATAATCGCTGCTGGCGTCGTAGGAATTATCCTGGGACGTCTTAACCTCATGACTTCCATGTTTGCGGTCATCCTTATCGGCCTTGGTATTGATTACTCTATTCACATTATTTCTGTATATACAGAACGCCGCGCTATTGATAAAGATGCTGTCAAAGCTATGGAACAGACATTGTTGCGTTCTGGCCCTGGAATTATCACTGGTGCTCTAACTACTGCAGCTGCCTTCTTTGCATTAACTATTTCTGTCACTCAGGGTATAAAAGAGATGGGCATAGTACTTGGTATTGGTATTATCTCAGCAATGATTACCACCTTAGCTGGATTACCAGCAATACTTGTAGCACGTGAGAGAGTTGTCTTTAGAGTAAGCCGAAAACCCATTAAGCCACGACACGTTGAATTTGGCTTTCTTGAAAACTTTGGTAAGAATGTAATGCGTCGACCACTTTTATATCTCATTATTGCAGTAGTACTAACAGCATCTTTCTTATTTCAGGCATTACATGTGAAATTCGATTACGATATGTACAATATGGAGCCCAAGGGATTAACCACTATTGCACTTCAGGATACTATAATTGAAGCCTTTGACTTAAGTCCTGATTTTGCCATGGTTACGACGAGTTCTATAGAAGAATCATGGGAAATTGCTGAGAAGGCAAAAGAGATGCCTACTTTTAGCATGGTTGAGAACATCGGTGATTATTGTCCACCTAAGGACAAACAGTTGAAACGCCGTCCCCATATGGAAGATATCCGAAATTCACTCATGTCAAACAAAAAACAGTTACTTCTCACTCGCCGGAATATTGATAAGCTGATTGAACAATTGGAGAGGCTGGATATGAATATCTATGAACTCTCGCAGATGGCATTCATCGGCGGACAGGATAAAGTAGATGAAAAGTGTAAGAGCATTGTAGGGGATCCGGAGAAGGAAGATTCCGAAAGTTTTATACTCAGTCTCGCCCAAAAAATCAAACAGAATCCTGAGAAAGCAGTTCGTCAGCTTAATGAATTCCAGAAATTTTACGAACCACAGCTTCGAACAAAGGTATACAATATGGCAAACCCCGAACTCATAACGCTCGATAATCTTCCCGAACATATAAAAGAGCGCTATATCAACGATGCTGGTGATACATATCTTGTTACTATCTATCCCAGGGAACACATATGGGATTTCGAGGTACTCAGACGCTTCAATGCTCAGTTAGAACGAGTCAGCCCCAGGATCACTGGTAACCCGCCTATGTTCTTACGGCTGATTGATTATATTGGAAGAGACGGTTTACGGGCAACCATACTCACTATCTTCATTGTCATAGTACTACTCTGGATTGATTTCCGGAGTTTACGTATGGCACTTTTAGGGATAATTCCTTTGCTCGCTGGTGGTATCTGGATGATGGGACTTATGAAAACATTCGGAATGATGTTAAATTTCATAAACGTGATGGGTATTCCCATGATAGTAGGAATTGGTATCGATGATGGCGTGCACCTTCTCCACCGCTACAGGTTTGAGGGAATGAATATGACACCTACTGTATTAAAGAGTACTGGAAAGGCAATACTGCTAACTTCTCTCACTACAATGGCAGGATTTGGTTCACTCCTGATTTCGACATATCGTGGATTTGCGAGCCTTGGAATGCTCCTTGCAATCGGTGTTGCAGCTTGCTTCCTGACAACTGTGCTGTTCCTACCGGCAATCATCAACCTTGGACAGCGAAAAAATACCCCCAACGTTGACTTTTGACTATTTAACTTATATTCTATTTAAACGAGATTAAAGGATGAGGGAAAAACAAAACAGAGAAAGGGAAGCAAATATCATGTACCAACCCCGAACATTAAAATTTCTTTCACGAGAAAAGTAAAATGTCTAAAATCGAATACTTACCTGAAGAAATAGAAATTGATTTTAATAAAGACCATACCAGTATATGGTTGCTCATTGGTCTTGTAGGGGCGGGAAAAACGACATTTGCCCAAAAACTATGGTCTATTTCCCCGAAGAGAACCATAAGGTCATCCCTTGATGAGATTATCCAGATGATGAGCTTCTATGACTATGAACCTAAGATGAGTAGCTTCTATTCCGGGGTTGAGAGGACCTCTATCATTGATGGACTTATCAATGGTTATAAAGTAATTGTTGATAGAACGAATATTACCAGGAAGGTAAGGAGCCGATTTATCTCTCTTATTATGAAGATAAAAAAAATATCAAAAGAGCATTTGCATCTCTATGATACATTAGAAGAAGATGTTTTTATTGAAAGATGTGAAAAAAATCTAATTAAAAGTATCCTTCTTGAAGAAGGTAGAAACATTGATATCTATTCTTCTTTTCTGAAACTCATAAGAGACTGGGAAACAAAGAGGAAAGAGCCAGAACTTTTCCCACAGGAATCCTCTTTTATAAGGAAAAGCTTAGAAGATATAACAGAGATGGAGATAATCTCTGTATATTTTGACATTCCCCTAAAGATATGTATAAGGAGAAGAATGGATGACCCCCTTAATATCTTAAGGGATAAGGTTCAAGAAATCGATTGGGAAGCGGTTATAAGAAAGATGCAGGGGCAATTACAGCCACCTGATATAAACGAGGGTTTCAACAGGATATATATAATTGATCATACCGGTAAAGTTAGAAGTAAGATTTAATAGATTATCAAGTTTATGATATAGAAGGAGGATAAAATGAAAGCAATGGTTCTAAAACGCATAGGAGAACCACTTCGGTTACTCGATATTCCAGTTCCTGAAGTCGGTGCCGGGCAGATTCTTATCAAAGTTAACGCCTGCGGAATCTGCAGAACCGACTTGCACGTATACGATGGCGATCTCAAGGAGCCGAAACTACCGCTCATCTTAGGTCATGAAATCGTAGGAACTATAACCGAGATTGGAGAGGGAGTCGATGGGCTTTCCATTGGGCAACGCATCGGGGTTCCGTGGTTAGGTAAGACCTGCGGTTCGTGTTCCTACTGTTTATCAGGTCGTGAGAACCTATGCGATAAGGCTATGTTTACAGGCTATCAGATTGATGGTGGATTCGCAGAGTACACGGTAGCTGACCAACGCTATTGTTT
>DAOVFB010000024.1 GCA_030668705.1 Candidatus Stahliibacteriota bacterium | reverse complement strand
AGAGAAGTAGTCAAAAAGCTTCTGATATTTGCCAGACAAATGCCGACAAAAATGGCTATGGTAAATCTCAATAAGATAGTCGAAGAGGGACTCTATTTCCTGGAATCCCGTTGTAAAAAGGAAGGAATAGAGCTGGAACGTTCGCTTTCTCCGGAATTGCCAGAGGTCATAGTCGACCCAGCTCAGCTGCATCAGGTACTTGTCAATCTTGTAGTGAATGCAATTCAGGCTATGCCAGATGGAGGTAAACTCAAAGTTACTACCTCAACGACTGAGAACCACATATCACTGATTGTGGAGGACACAGGAGTGGGGATGAGTAAGAAAATTATAGATAAGATATTCCTTCCTTTCTTTAGCACAAAGGATGTTGGTGAAGGAACTGGCTTGGGGTTGCCGGTAGTTCACGGAATAGTAACATTACATGGAGGGACTATCGAAGTTAAAAGCAAAGTAGGTCATGGCTCTATGTTTGAAGTCCAACTCCCCATCACTAAATCAAAAGAGAACAAGGAGAAGTAGTGAGATGAAAAATTCATCTAAAAAAGAAAGTATACTCGTGGTGGACGATGCACCCGATACCCTTGAAATGCTGCAGAGAAATTTGTCATCAAGGGCTTATCAGGTTTTCACTGCTTCAAGTGTAGCTGAAGCTATCAGACTTCTCGAGTCCGCAGCAGTTGACTTGGTTATAACAGATTTCAAAATGCCAAAGGTTAGTGGTTTAGATCTGATAAAACACGTGCGGGAAAATTACAAAGATACCGAAGTTATGATGATAACAGGCTATGCCACAATTGAAGGCGCGGTAAAAGCTGTAAAAACCGGAGCAGAGGAATATCTGGCTAAGCCTTTTACCGATGAAGAACTGTTTTCCGCTGTTCGGAAAGCTCTCGATAAACTTCATATACGAAAGGCTTCACAGAGCAAACCAAGAAAGAAACTACCGGTAGTTTATGGCCTGATTGGTGAATCAAAGGTTATACAAAAAATCTTTGATGATATAGATAAAGCGGCAAAAACTCCGGCCACGGTTCTTATTACCGGGGAGAGCGGCACTGGTAAGGAACTTGTAGCCAGAGCTATCCATTACAGTAGTCCACGGGCATCAGCTCCGTTTGTTCCCATAAATTGTGGAGGTATTCCAGAGGAATTACTTGAAAGCGAGCTTTTTGGATACGTCAAAGGAGCCTTTACAGGAGCATTTGATTCCCGCGCAGGCTTCTTTCAAACCGCTGAAGGTGGTTCAATATTTCTCGATGAAATTAGCGAAACCAGCCCTTCTATGCAAGTAAAACTTCTCCGTGTTCTTCAGGATAAAGAGATCTATATGATTGGTTCCAGACGCCCTCAAAAAGTTGACGTTAGAATCCTTGCAGCAACTAATAAAGATTTACTAAGTCTGTTAAAAAAAGGCGCATTTCGCGAAGATCTTTACTATCGCCTCAATGTAATAAACATCTCTGCACCTCCTTTAAGGGAAAGAGGAGGCGATATTCTCCTTTTAGCTAATCATTTTATAAAAAAATTCTCCAAAGAACTGGATAAACCAGTCCCCAGATTTTCCGATCAAGCATTACAGGTCTTGAAAAACTATAATTGGCCAGGAAACGTGAGAGAATTAGAGAATCTCATTCAACGTCTCCTGGTAATGACCGATGGAGAGATAATAGATATCCCGGATCTACCTCCATTTCTACGTTTCTCGGCTTTACGTGAAAAGGGTCTTAATCGAACATTAGAGGAGGTAATATCTGAATACATTCTTAACGTTTTTGAAAGCGTAGGTGGCAACAAAACAAAAGCAGCAAAAATCCTTGGGATTTCTAGAAAGACTTTAAGAAACAAACTTAAAGATAGAGAATAGTACCCAAAACAGAAAGCACTATTACCGGGTAAATTTTACCCGATGGTTCAAAACTTCTCAATAATTATAATATATCTTTATTCCTGATTCCAAAATAAACAAAAACTCTTATCTGAATACGTAAAACTTAGATCCTCCTGATTATCAGCCACTTAGGATACAAGAGATTACTGCAAAGGACCTTGTCAAGGCTTGAAGAACTTAATTGCACTCAATGGAGAATTGTGGCACAGAAATTGTATTAGATATATTTGAAGTAAAGAGGTATTTGGAAGGAGGAAATAATGGAAAGAAGATATGTAAATTTACCAAAAATCTTAGATGAAGGTGTAAGGAAGGGAATAATATCCCTTGTTATAAAAACAAAAAAGGAGGTATTTAAAATGTTGGTAACAAATCAACCCGGTGTTGTAACGCTCTCCCCCAAAGACGAGAAGAAGAAAGAATATCGCGGACTTTGTTCTACCTGCAAAAAAGCACCCACGTGCACTTTTCCAAGGGATCCGAATAGACCAGTTTTGCAATGCGATGAGTTCGAAGGATACGAATATACCCCAGATAAAAAGACGTTACCTCGTACTTCTTCCAGGGCCAAGCTTTCTGCTTTAGATGGAGATTCGGGCAAGTACAAGGGACTTTGCAGGCTTTGTGAAAACCGTGAAACCTGCACCTATCCAAAATCTGAAGGCGGTGTATGGCACTGTGATGAGTATTGTTAATAATTTAATCATATAGTGGAAAGTGATAATAGAGGTTAGAAGCGATATATCTATTGAAAAAAGGCTAAAAAATAAAATCAAAAGGAGGCAATAATGCCAGTAACCACCTTAAAAAAACCAAATGTATATGATAATGTGGTAAGACAATTCAATAAAGCAGCTGATTTAATGTCACTTGATCCAAGTGTTCGTAAAATTCTTGAACACACAACAAATGAAATTGCAGTCAATTTCCCAGTAAAAATGGACGACGGTCGCATAGAAATATTCACAGGTTACCGAGTGCAGCATAACAATGTCCTTGGACCTTTTAAAGGAGGACTTCGTTACCATCCAATGGTTGATTTAGATGAAGTAAGGGCTCTCGCAACATGGATGACCTGGAAATCAGCGATCGTCAACATACCCTTCGGTGGTGCAAAAGGAGGGATTCAGTTAGACCCATCTGAATACTCTTTGTCCGAGTTAGAAAGGATTACCCGCCGTTTTACCTTCGCCCTCGCTCACAATATAGGCCCTGAGTATGATATTCCTGCACCAGACGTTAACACTAATCCCCAAATAATGGCCTGGATTCTCGATACTTATCTATCAACGGTTCCATCTAAAGAACGACAACGTTGTATTCATGTAGTAACTGGAAAACCTGTAGAATCTGGTGGCAGCTTAGGACGCAATAAGGCAACAGGCCAAGGAGTGGTCTTCTGCATCGAAGAATGGGCTAAAGATAATGATTTTGACTTAGATAGTGCCACATATATGGTCCAGGGGTTCGGAAATGTTGGTTCATGGGTAGCCCGCTTGATGAAACCGCATGGTGCGAAACTTACCGCTGTCGAGGATGTTACTGGTGCTATTTACAAACAGGATGGTCTAAACCCTGATGCATTATGCGAATTTGTAAGGGAGCATGGCGGTGTAGCAAATTTTCCAGGTAGCGAGAAAGTAGACCATGAAGCCTTTATGAGTACTGAAGCCGACATATTCATCCCTGCTGCTCTCGAAAACCAAATCACAGAAGAGACTGCTCCGTTGTTGAATGTCAAACTTGTTGCGGAAGGAGCAAATGGACCCACTAGTACTATTGGTAACGAGATATTACAAGAAAGAGAGATCCCAGTGATTCCGGACATCCTCTGTAATGCAGGTGGCGTAATGGTAAGTTACTTTGAATGGCTTCAGAACAAGAGAAGCGAATCATGGGAACTCGACGAAGTGGATACCAAACTCCAGAAGAAAATCACTAATGCTTATAAACGAGTACAGGAGACGATGGAAGATTTTAATACCGATTGGCGGACGGCTGCCTATGTAGTTGCGCTATCGCGTTTAGAAATAGTTTACAAGGAGCGTGGAATCTTTCCCTAATTCAGGCTTTCAATTTTCTGCCGTTAGCCTCCGGTTAGATCCCATGTAGACGGAGTTTATAGTCAGGCCAGGATTCCCTGGCCTGACTTGATAAATGGTAGGGAATTTAGAATAATTCAGGAATAACAGACTATCGAGTTTCCTTTTGTGTGGAATTCCAAACCATTCTTTATATATTGTATTATATACTACTAATACATATCAGAAAAAGGAAGTCAATAGGATCTGTGTCAATCTGTGTCTAAAGTTGTGGTGAGTGGGGATGTATTTTACACTTAAGTAAAGTTATAAGTCTTATTTTTCATTAACTTCTTTAAACTTTATAAGGGAATATAAGGTTTTATATCAAGAACTGGTGTGTCATCTATTATATCCACATCGCGGATATAAAGAATTCTACCTTCGACCCTATCAAGGCGTACTATAGATAATCCAATTGGATTGGGTCGGTTGGGTGACCTTGAAGCAAAAACTCCGCGTAATTTGTCTTCCATAGGTGGTCTAACCTTTAATGGTTTAGTATCTGATTTATGGAAATGACATATCAGAACAATATGAGAATATTTTTCAATATTTATGAGTCCTTCCTCGTATTCAGGGAATATCTCAACAGTCGCCTCAATACCCCGTCCATAGGCAGGCTGACGAGGTGCATTGTCCGTTTTCTTAAACGGTGAATGGACAATCCCTATAGGTTTATACTTTATTTCCTTCATTATTTACCGCTCCTCTTTAAAATTTTCCTCCCTCGCTCTCCCGGATATTCTCAGTCAATATGAAAAGTTTGCTTATTCTTGCATTTTCTTTTATATTTATTCCATTCTCACCTACATGGAGTATTGTTCTAATACAACCAGACTCTCCGATTATGAGCGTCGGATGATAGGCTCCATTCATGATAAGCCTCTTTGCTGGCTGAATGATTATAATATCTCCTTCTGGAATTGAATCCTTTAATTTCTCGTTGTATTCAATAAGATATTCACCTTCTTCTAATCTCCACCATCCATATTTATCATCAACAGAACGTTCCTCCGGATTGATTTCTGCTATTTCACACTCCTTATATTCACCTCCTCCAAAATCAATATTTCCCCTCTCCCTAAAATTAAATACCTTTTTTACCGTGATGTGTGCTCCATCCTCTAAAACCTGTTTGTCTTTATAAATGACATCTTTTAGAAAATCTACTATATCAATTCCCTGTCTTTTCCCCATTCCTACCTCCTTTTTAATATATTATACAATAGAAAAAACAAAGAGAAAATCAAGGCGACCGGAATAAAGGTTAATTGGTTAAGTAGGTGAATAGTCTAATAGTTAAAAATAGAGGATGCAGAACGGGGGTTTAATATCCTCACAACCAATTGACAAAGGGATAAGGAAGTAATATACTGGATTCAAATTGTTATCCAGATAAACACTGAAAATATAAGGAGGCAAAATGAAAGGATGGATGATTGTTTTACCTATAGTGATATTATCGTTGTCCCTACCAGCATTGGACCAGATGGAATATGCAAAAACGCAGAAGGATATCGTTGTAATCGAGACAGATTTCGGCAATATAGAGTTTGCGTTATTCATAGATATTGCCCCAAAGAATGGGAAGAATATTATCAAGTTGGTAGGAGAAGGATTCTATAATGGTGTCACATTCCATCGCGTTATACCTGATTTTGTGATTCAAGGAGGCGACCCGAACACCAGGGATGATGATCCTTCCAATGATGGTTATGGGGGTCCAGGTTACTATATAAAGGATGAAATCACACAGGATTTACAACATCTTACAGGAACAGTAGCAATGGCAAAAGCGAAACCGGATGAAAATGGTTCTCAGCTCTACATCTGCCTCGAGAGATTAAAATCCCTTGACGGTAAATACACAATCATTGGGCAGGTAATAAGCGGAATGGAAACCGTAAATAAAATAGCTCTGGTAGAGACAGATAGAAATGACCGCCCTTTAAAGAATGTTGTTATGAATAAGGTTCATATGAAGGAGAAAGAAGAGAAAAGCGAAAAAGAAAATAACGAAGAAAAGCCAAAGACACAGTAATAAAAAATGGGGGGGAAATGCTATTACTAAAAAATGGAGAAGTACATACACCTGATAAGGTCAAAAAGAACTGTGACATTCTTATAGACAAAGGTAAAATTGTTAAGGTGTCTCCGAACATTAAAGCAAAGGATGCAGAGGTAATTGATGTATCAAAGAAAATAGTAATACCGGGACTGATAGATGCGCACTCTCATGTGGGTATATATGAGGAAGCCATAGGTGAACCTGGTGCGGATGGTAACGAAATGACCGACCCGGTAACCCCACATCTTAGAGCAATTGATGCTATAAATCCTGCTGATCTCGGTTTCAAGGATGCGTATATGGGCGGAATAACCTCTCTAATGACAGGTCCTGGCAGTGGTAATGTAATAGGTGGGCAGAACCTCATTGTCAAGACAGCAGGCTCTCCGATAATTGATGATCGGGTCGTACTGGATCCAGCCGGTATGAAAATGGCCCTCGGCGAGAATCCTAAAAATGTTTATGGCGAACAGAAGAAGAGCCCTTCTACAAGGATGGCAAATGCATCACTCATAAGGGAAGCGCTCAAGAAAACAAAAGAATATATCGCTAAGAAAGAAGACAGAGATGATAAAGAAAATAAGGGTCCTGAATTTGATGCAAAGTTAGAAGCACTATCCAAGGTTATAAAAAAAGAGATACCAATACGTGGACACGCACATCGCGCAGATGATATTGCCACTTTTATACGAATAAGAGACGAATTTGGTGTTAACCTCGTTATAGAGCATGGAACCGAATCTCATTTGATTGTTGATTTTATAGCAAAGAAAGGTGTTCCCGTTGTAGTTGGACCCTCTCTTACTGCACGCGTTAAGGTTGAACTAAAAGAGATAACATTCAAGACACCAAAAATCCTTTACGAAAATGGTATCCTCTTTGCAATAATGACAGATGCTCCTGTCCTCCCTATTAATTCGCTACCGCTCATGGTGGGTTACTCGATAAAAGAAGGAATTCCCTGGGAAGAAGGCCTTAAGGCGGTAACCTCAAATGCTGCGGAAATTTGTGGAGTATCTGATAGAATTGGCAGAATAAAAAAAGGCATGGATGCTGATATAGCAGTTTTTGAAGGGGACCCATTCTCAATTAAAGGTAGATGCACACTCACAATTGTGGATGGCAAAGTAGTAAACAACCAGTGTAAGGGATAGTTAACGAAGTTTCATAGGGGTATGTTTATCAGTAAGTTAATAAAAAATGCGGAAGAGGGGATTTGAACCCCTACGGCTTTAAAGCCACTGGACCCTGAACCCAGCGCGTCTACCAGTTCCGCCACTTCCGCATATTTAGAATATAGTGGGTCATCTCTTAGTGTCAAGAGGTATACGGGAGGGAAGGTTGGGGGTAAACCCCAACGCTACATTGTGAAGAACTAAAAAAGGATATTACGAAACAGCGATAATATGGATACAAAAACGCTGATAAAGGAAAAAGCAAGAGAAATTGGGTTTGACCTTGTGGGGATAACTGTTCTCTCTCCATCTAAATACAGGGAAATGTATGAAAATTGGCTCAAACATGGCATGCATGCTGATATGGATTATTTAAAGAGAACGAATGAGGTCAGGCTTTCCCCGTTATTAAAATTTAGTTGGGCAAAGAGCATTGTGATGGTGGGTGTAAATTATTATCAGGGTCCACTACCCGACCTTAAAAAAGGTGAGGTTCGGATATCTCGATACGCAATAGCAAGGGATTATCACCTTGTTTTAACAGAAATGCTTAAAGAACTTTCATTTTTTATAACCTCAAAAACAAAAAGCAGGCGAACAAAATATTACACGGATACAGGACCTATTATGGAAAAAGAATTAGCGGAAAGAGCAGGTCTTGGATGGATAGGGAAAAATACCCTTCTCATAACAGAGGAATTTGGCTCCTGGGTTTTCCTTGGAGAGATACTCCTGGACATTGTCTTAAAGCCAGATAAACCCTCTATAGATAGATGCGGGGATTGCAAATTATGCCTGGATTCCTGCCCCACAAATGCTATAATCAAACCGCACTGCCTTAATGCCAACCTCTGCACTTCTTATCAAACCACAGAGAACCAAAGGGATTTGCCTGATTGGTTCCCTTCTATGGGAAACCCTTTCATATTTGGATGCGATATCTGCCAGGAAGTGTGTCCCTTCAATAGAAATGCGAAAATAACAAATATAAAAGACTTCCTACCCCAAAAACCCCTTATAAATCCGAATATTGAATATTTAGATAGGTTATCCAGAGATAAATTTAAAAGCATTTTTAGAGAAACCCCGATAGAATGGGCAGGATGGGATATATTCACGAGAAATATAAGGGCATTTTCTAAAAAGGCTAAAAGGGCTTGACTTTTCAGGTTTATCCACATATCCTAATCAAAAAAGGAGGTACAAATGAAGAAATTGTGGCTACTACTCATACCCTTGTCTTTTGTTTTAGTATCCTGCACCGGAGAAGTGCCAAGTGGTAAGTTAGCACAACTGCAGGAACAGATAGACCAGATTACAAAGAAATTAGAGGGTGGTGAAGGATTACAAGCAAAGGTAGAGACAACTGATATCGAAAATGCCATCAAGGACCTTAACAGCAACATAGATAAGCTCCAAAAGAAAGTTGACGAACTAAGTAAAAAAATTGCTGACCTGGATTCAAGATATACATCGCACCTGAAGAAATTCCATCGATAAGATATCATAGATATAAGGAGGGATAAATGAAAAGATTAACATTACTATTGGTTATTGCTTCTTTATTGATAGTTGTGGGCTGCAGTGAAGAAGTAGAAGCAATAAATCCTCCCAGCAATCTGGAAATAGTAGAGGCGGATGGCCTCGAGATTACAATAGGCTGGGATGAGAGTACAACTGCTGATATTGATGGATATATAGTCTATCTTGGCACTAACGCTATCGACACCGTTGGTACTGTAGCGGTAACCAATATAACCCCGCTTACCTTAGGAACAATCACCCTCAAGGCTTATAAGGGTGATAACACGAGTGACGCCTCGAATGGGGTAATGACTACGGTAGTTACGGCATCCAATCAGACGATATATGACTATGATATTACAGCTCAACCATCTGGTTATGGTTGGGATGAGAATGGAACCGGGACAGTGTATAACTTCACACAGCAGGATTCCCTTGTAATAGATATCTATCTTGACAAAGATTTCTACCTTGCAAGCCCGAGTACTTATACCAAATATAACACATCCTATATACAGAGGGCCTCCAGTGATGTTGCAGTTGCTCCTGCTACAGGATACGGGAATGCAGAATATCCCTATGAGGATTCGATCTATGTGGTAAAATTACCGTCTCACGGTCCAGGCAATGACGAGCAATACCTAAAACTAAAATTGACAAATGTGATTACGGATTCACT
This sequence comes from Candidatus Stahliibacteriota bacterium, assembly GCA_030668705.1. Taxonomy (GTDB): domain Bacteria; phylum Hydrothermota; class UBA3072; order UBA3072; family UBA3072; genus DAOVFB01. The sequence goes on along the minus strand of DAOVFB010000024.1, from coordinate 12,359 downwards.
GGTTACATTCGAGTATACCTTCCAGCCATTGGAGAAATACCTTCGATTCGAATAAAATTTAAAACAAGGAAACCGTTAATAGAAAAGCCCCTGCAAACACAGGGGCTTCTTTTGCGTTCATAGCGTTGATTGCGTCATGCGTTTGGGCGACTCACCGAGTCGCCCCTACAAAACAGAATTCTCTTTGCGGGCTTTGCGAGAAATTCTCAATCAGTTTAATCAGTGAAAATCAGTGTCTAAAATTTAGTTCTGAGTTCGGTGTTCTTAGTTTATATTAATCAGTTCAATCAGTGAAAATCTGTGTCAAAAAATGGGTGGGTGGGGGTGCTATCTTTAATTATCGAGAAAAATGCCTATATCCACGAGGTTGCATTTTTGCTCCGTCTATATAAACCCCTTCGCCTTCGGACACTCTACCAATGAGATGAGCAAGGGCTTCTTCTATCTTATCTGGTGAAGTGAAGAGGAGTTCGAACTCTTCACCTGATGTCAGTACGGTTTCCGTGAGATTAAGGGAATACTCTCCTGCAAAGTCCTTGCATTCAGGGCACACCGGGATTTTTGAATAATCAATATCCAACCTTATCTTGCTTTCCTCCGAGAGGTGATATGAGTCAATAAGTAAACCATCGGAAACATCAAGCATAGAGGTAATATGGTAATTCTTATTGAGGTATAATCCTTCCTCACATCTTATTTCAGGTCTTAAATGATATCTCCTTACAGGAGATTCTATCCCGTTCTTGAGTGCGTAAAGTCCCATCTTTGAACCACCAATACTACCTGTAAGGTATAAAAAATCCCCTGTGTTTGCACCAGAGCGAGAAACCGGATTAAGGGATTCGCCACCCACTGTTATTCCTAAAATTATAACAGTCGAACGAAATGTATCACCCCCGATGAGTTTCACCGAGTATATATCTTCCAGTTCTTCCATCCCCTCTATTAGTAAATTAACATCATCTATTGTATTATCACTCTTAAGGCCAAGGTTCAGGAGATACCAGAGAGGTTTGCCCCCCATAGCTGCAATATCGCTAAGAGCAGCAGCAAGGGCTTTATACCCAATATCCCTATAGGAAAAATAAGAGGGAGTAAAATGAACTCCCTCTATCATTGAATCAGTTGTTAATAGTAATTTTCCTTCTATTAAAACTGCATCATCGCCTATCCAAACTCTCTTCTTTCGAAGATTCTGGATTACCAGATTTTCAAGGTCGGAGTTAGTATTTTCCAGTTCCTGTCTTATACTATAACTCTTTCCTTACCTTACCGCATCCTTCAGGCTTTTACCGGCCCTGAAGACTGGAACATTCCTCGCGGGAACATTAACAGTCTTAGAAGGATTTTGCGGGTTCCTTGCAATACGGGCTTTTCTGTATTTCACATCAAATACACCAAATCCTACAAGAACTACTCGGTCTTTTTTCTTCAATGCTTTCGTTATGTTTTTGACCAAACTTTCTACCATATCCTGGGCATCTTTTTTCTTGCAACCTACATCTTTTACAACCATATCGATCAACTCTTTCTTGTTCATAAACGCCTCCTTTTATTGTTATATAAAGATTTAAGCATTATTTGCCTATATGTCAAGGGTTTTTTTATTTTTTTCTTAGAAGCTCTGGAAATGGACGGCTTCCACCACATTACCTAAAAAACACTTCGAGAGGACTAAAATAAGCAGAAAATTTATCATTTCACCTAAAAGTTCTTAAAAAATCCAAAAACAAATAATAGAACAGAGATTAAGCCTTGCAAATAAAGCATAAGAGGGGACTTATCCCCCAATCCCCTCTAAATGTCAAACTCTCTTATGATCTTTAGTATTTCAGAAGCAGATGTAGCTTCCTTTAAAGCAGTTCTAAACTCTTCCTGACGGCACATCCGTGAGATACGGGCGAGAACATTGATATACTTTTTCTTTGCATCCTCTGGTGCAACAATAAGGAAAACCATATAGACGGGTTTCCCATCCAACGACTGAAAATCCAGACCCTTTTTAACAATTGCTACCACCAGAAGTAGATCCTTAACAGCTTCTGTGCGCGCATGTGGTATGGCTATCCCTTCTACTACACCCGTACTCTCCAGTTCTTCTCTCTCTCTTATCTTCTCCATGATAGGCTCTCTCGTCATTATTAAACCCTTGCTTAATGTCCTATCAACCATCATCTCTATCAATTTGAATTTGTCCTCTACCTCATCTACGATAAGAATTAAATCCTCATTTAACAATTCTTCAATCATTATCTCCCTCCCTCTTTTTCAATGAGAACCGGACATGGGACATGTTCTATCAACTGTTCTATTATCCTCCCATACTTCCACCCTTCTCTCCCTGTGCCTTGCTTATATCCCACAACAAGCAGTTCAACCTCTCTCTCCTTTACAAAACTCCGGATTATATCTATCGGGTTACCCTCCTTTAGAAACAGAGCTGTCTTTACCCCGTTATCTACAGCTTTTTCCTCAAGATAATATAAATACTTCCAGCCTTCTTCTTCTATCTCTATTGCAGTGTCGACTTCGTCTGTCCCTCTGAGTTTTGAAACCTTTTTCACCATCTCTTGATCCACAATAAATAGGGCAAACAGGCTGGCAGAAAGACTCTTACTGAGCTCAATAGCCCTGTCCCAGGATGTTCTCATCTCTCCTGATACAATATACAATAGGATTTTTTCCATCAATACCCCCTTCCTTTCAACCTCTTCCTCCTGAAGAACTCTTCCCTTTCTTCCTCTTCCAGAGATTCCTCTATCCGCTTTATATCTTCTTCATATTCAGGAATAAATAGATTCTCAAGTGCATTTACCCTTTTCTGTGTCTTATTAATCTCTGAACCCAACCTCCATAGTAAAACCTCCCTTGCTGCCCACTGAACTGCGATCTCTAATACCTCTTTGAAATTCACCAACGCAAGGTCAAAATTCTCATCAGTTGATTCAAGGGATGCATAACATCCTTCTTCAGGAATATCAATCATTAGTTCCGGAATTGGAATACCCATAATCGATCTCATCCGGATATCCACATATGGCTGCTCCTTTGTTTTAGAAAATTTTCTCAGGTTGTCCTTCCCCATAGAAACCACAGCATCTTCCAGTGCAATATATGCTTTCTTTAATTTCTCCGTTAAATCCTCTTCCATCCCTTTAAACCCATGTATATTATCCATAAGTTCCATTATCATAACCTCCCTCTTTTCATCCAGGAGGCTGTATCCTTCTCTGGCTATCCCTAATTCCTTTTTTAACTTCAGAAGATTACTATGGGTGGGTGCTATAGCCACTACTTACTCCTGTATTCTTCAATTTCCTCTTTTGATAGCCTGACAAGCTCAGATTCCGGAAGATTCATTAGGACCTCCCATCCACGATTCAAAGTCTCCTCAATGGACCTGCTCTCTGTCTTACCCTGATTAAGGAATTTCCCTTCAAAGTCTTCCCCAAACCTAAGATAACTCCTATCCACCTCAGATAACTCATCCTCGCCTATTATGGAAGCAAGAGAGCGGACCCTCTGAACTCGAGAGTAGGATGCGTATAACTGACTGTAGAGATCAGGATGGTCTTTCCTTGTCCGTCCTTCCCCTATGCCGTCCTTCATCAATCGTGAAAGTGAGGACAAGATATCAATAGGAGGGTAAATGTCTCTTTGATGTAATTCTCTTGAGAGAACAATCTGCCCCTCGGTGATATATCCTGTAAGATCAGGTATCGGATGGGTAATATCGTCATTAGGCATAGTTAGTATCGGTATCTGAGTAATGGAACCCTCCTTACCTTTTACCCTTCCAGTCCGTTCATACAGAGTGGCAAGGTCACTGTACAGATATCCGGGATATCCTTTTCTTGAAGGGACTTCTCCCATCGCTGAGGCTACTTCACGCAACGCCTCACAATAGTTTGTGAGGTCGGTCATTATAACGAGGACATGGTTACCTTTATCAAATGCAAGATACTCTGCCGCTGTTAATGCACATCTCGGAGTTATGAGCCGTTCCACTGATGGGCTATCTGCAAGATTAATAAATGTAACAAGGCGACTTAAAGCTCCACCCTCTTCAAATCTTCTCATAAAGAAATCTGCATCATCGGCCTTTATGCCCATTGCCGCAAATATGATAATAAAATCCTCCTCCTTCGAAATCCTTGCCTGATTGACAACCTGAGCTGCTATCTCATTATGGGGTAAACCTGCACCCGAGAATATCGGAAGTTTTTGTCCACGAATCAATGTGGTGAGTCCATCTATTGCTGATATGCCAGTGAGTATATTCTCCCGTGGATATTCCCGTGCTTCTGGATTCAAAGGGTTACCATTAACATCTCGTTCTTCCTCACCTATAACCTCACCACAACCATCAATTGGTCTGCCGAGACCATCAAATACCCTCCCAACCATCTCTTCCGATACAGGAAGGGTCATTGGTGAACCTGTAAATCGAATCCGAACCTTCTCTCTATCAATACCAGAAGTTCCAGCGAAAATCTGGCATACAGCCCGATTTCCAGCCACTTCAAGGACTCTCCCAAGTCTATTTATATCATCCTGCTCAATCAGAACCAACTCACCAAAACCTACATTCTCCACACCTTCCACAATAAGGATAGGACCTGTTAATTCCTGTGCCCCTATATGTCTCTTATGGTATATACTATCCATATTCTTCCTTCAGCTTTTCAAATTCCTTTTCTACCCTCTCAGCCAATTTATCAAATTTATCTATCTCTTCATTTTCAATCTCTACGCCCATCCGCTTCAATTCAGAAAATATCGGTAGTTCTATAATCTTAAACAATGGAAGTCCCCTTTCTAATAGATCCCTGGCCCCCTCTCCAAAATCCAGTATCATCTTTAGCATTCTGTATTGCTTTTCGGGGCTGCAATATGCATCCACCGTTGATAGGGCATTCTGCTGAAGGAATCCCTCCTTGATGAGTTCTGCTTCCTTTAAGGTTAATCTCTCTTTCTCGGGAAGTGCACCTTCTCCCACCAGCTGGACTATCTGGCGCAGGTGAGTCTCAACCGTGAGTATCTCCATTACTCTGATACGAAGGCTACGAATAGGTATATCCCTATCCTCCCACCATTTTGCAATCTCATCAAAATAGCCTGAATATGAATTGGCCCAGGATATAGCGGGATAATGCCTTGAATATGCCAATTCCTTGTCAAGGACCCAGAATGTGCGAACGAAACGCTTTGTGTTGCTGGTAACAGGTTCCGAGAAATCTCCACCAGGGGGTGAAACCGCACCAATCACAGAGACAGAACCTATTCTGTCTTCCGTAACCTTCACCCTTCCACCTCGTTCATAGAATCCTGCTAACCTGGACCCAAGATAAGCCGGATAACCTTTTTCTGCTGGCATTTCCTCCATTCTACCGGATATTTCCCGGAGAGCCTCTGCCCACCTTGAAGTGGAATCCGCCATAAGCGCCACATCATAACCCATATCACGGAAATATTCTGCCATAGTAATACCTGTATAAATACTGGACTCCCTTGCGGTAACAGGCATATTGGAGGTATTTGCAATAAGGATAGTCCTTTCCATAAGGGATTTCCCGGACCCCGGGTCCTTGAGTTTAGGAAACTCCTCTAAGACCTGCGCCATCTCATTTCCCCTCTCCCCACAACCAATATATATGATAATATCTGCATCAGCCCACTTGGCAAGAGAGTGTTGAGTTACTGTTTTTCCAGTGCCAAACCCTCCAGGTATTGCAGCAACACCTCCCTTGGCAAGGGGAAAGATGGAATCGATTACCCTCTGACCTGTAAACAGTATCTCTTCGTGAGGAAGTCTTTCAACAAAGGGCCTCTTTTTCCGAACCGGCCATTTGTGGAAGAGTTTTACCTCTCTTCTTTCACCCTCTTTATCTTCTATAATACAGATAGTATCCTCTACTCTATATCCTGGTAATTCTATTATCTCTAACACCTTACCGTATACTCCCGGAGGAATGAGAATACGATGTCTGATAAGGGATGTCTCTTCAACCTCTCCTATTATAGTATTTGGAACAACCAAATCGTCTTTCTTCAAATGAATATCCACCTCCCATTCCCTGTCCCTGGATAATGGTTTGGGGTTTAACCCTCTCTTAATGAAAATGCCCTGCTCCTCTTTTATAACGACAAGTGGGCGTTGAATACCATCAAATGTGCGGCCAATTAGACCAGGCCCCAATTCCACTGATATTGGGTTACCTGTGCCATAGACATTTGCTCCTGGACCAATCCCTGTTGTTTCTTCATACACCTGAATTACTGCTTCCTCCCCGTTTATCTCTATTACTTCACCAATAAGCTCCTCGTCTCCTATTCTGACCTCTTCGTTCATTTTAAGACCCGATGTCTTCCTTGATACTACTATGGGGCCTGAAATTCTGTAAAGGACCCCTTCACCCATTATTTTCCCCTAACATTGAAACAATCATCTTTCTGTTCCTGTGAATGACATTTTGGGAGATGACATTGAAACGAAAATCATATTCGTTTTCCTCAGAGCGAAGGAGAAATCCGGGTCCTATAGGCTCAATCTCTAATGTTAGATTATGAATTTTCCTTACTATTTTTCCATATATTTCCTTATCTTTCTTCCTGGTCACAAGAACCACTTTTTCTCTTTTCCCTTTTACTATTTCTTCAATTTTTGATTTTATCCATTCACTCATTTCATTTCTTTTTAGCATTTCAAGGAGACATTGTTCCATATCTAATGTGAGTTGTTCCAGAATTCTTTGGCGCACAGAAAGAATCTCTCTCTTTTCATCAATTCTCTTCTCCGAGATCATCCTCCTCTTTTCTTTCTCGAATAACTCCTCTCCCTTTTTCTTTGCCTCCTTCTCTATTTCCTTTGCCCCTTCCTTCGCTCCCTTTAGTATGCGTAACCTTGCCTTCTTTGCTCTGGATACAACCAGTTCTGCTTCCTCGTTTGCTTTATTTAGTATCTTCTTCTCTAAATCCTCTATGCCCTTCTTCATACTTCTATTGATAAAACGCGTTTTATCAATTGCAATGTTCTGCCTCTTTCTTTCCATCCTTCCCTCGATGGAATCTCTACAACCAGTGGTATTTCACCTTCTGTCTTCTGTTTATCGATCTTATCCCTGATGAGATTGGCCTCCTTCTCTGTTATAAATATGAGTCCTATCTCTTTGTCTTGCAATGACTTTTCAAATTCCATATCAACCGTTTCTCTGTCCATAGTAACCACTGTATCAACTCCTGCAAGACTGAACCCAAGACAGGTAAACTCATCACCTATAACCTTTATCTTCATACTTTAACTAAGATAAGAATTGCTACGATAAGTCCCCAGATGGCGAGTCCTTCTGCAAGACCTGCAAAGAGGATGGCACCACCTATAATCTCTGGCTTTTCTGCAAGAGCAGCCATAGCAGCAGGTCCAATTTTGGAAAGCGCAATCCCTGCCCCTAAAACAGCCACAGCAATTGAGAGACCCGCTGCAAGGAAAGCCCATGCTGTAGCTTTTTCGCCAACCACTTGACTCACTTCCTCTTCTGCACCAAAGAGGGAAAAAGGAGTGACAAGAACAATTATACCAAGAAGCACAAGTATCAATGCAACAACTCCAAAACCGGTGTTCAGAGTTTTCAACCGCTCAATTTTGACTTTAAAACTATTCATAAATACCTCCCTATTAGATATTTATTGGTTTATATAGTTCCCCACCCTTCTTAAAGAATCGTGAATAAAACTCATAATATTCCAAACGGAGTGCCTGGATGAAAACTATCATTCCTTCAAGGGCAATAATGAAAAGATGCCCGGTAATGAGTGTAGAATACTTTCCGACACCAACCATCTCACCCATCATATCAGCAATTGTAATTATAGAGATGGTAAGAATTACATGGCCTATATTGAATGCAGCAACCCGAATAAATGAAAGGGTATTGGAAATCATAGCAAGCGATAGATGTATCACCTCGCCCAGAGATATAAGAAGATAACTTGTATTAAAGCCTTTTGAAATTGCCTCTTTTATTGGCTTACCCAGAGCAACGATGAGGATTGTTAGTGCGGTAACACTGGCTTCTGTGATGATCACTTTTTTAGATAGGTTATTTAACAGAGAAAAAGCCAGCAGGATTATTGACAGATAGAATATAAAGCCTGGTAAACCTTCCCCTGAAAGGAATAGGTCTTCCTTATCTCCGTTCAAACCATCCTCAATAAGCCGTATTATAAATCCAACACTTATCATTCCAATCCCGAGATAAATTGCAAAAAGCATTGCTCTCTCTGTATTTTCAAAGGGAGAAAACCAGATAGGATCAAAGGGATGCATCCCAAAGAATTCCCCAAAGAGGACTCCAAATATAACAGAGGAGAGTCCCATTGCAATTGGGAACAGCGCATATTTCCTTAATAAGCGAATAAAACATAAACCAACACCCAAAAGAATAAGAACCAATCCGTGTCCGAAATCACCAAACATAAGACCGTACATCAGAAGGAAAGTAACGGTTGTTGGGATGGTTGGATCAATTCCCCTATATGAAGGAACACCATAGGTCTTGATAAGGAATTCGAATGGTCGGAACAAAGAGAGATTATTGAGTTTTGTAGGAGCCTTCTCTGCGTTTTCACTCCTCCTGTTTATAAGTTCCTCCTCGATGATATACAGGTTAAGCTCTTTTCCCCTTTCCTTTATTTCAGAAACCATTCTGCTCGGCAGGTATGCCTCAATAAAGAAAACCTGTTCTGTTCTGGCCATCCTATTTACCCATTGCAATTCTTTCAATGAAATTTCCACATCCCTCCTTAATCTCAATATCCTCTCTTCAACATTTTCTCCCATTTCACGCATGGAACCCTGAATAGTTGCCCTCTCCTCCTTTATCTCCCAGAAATCTATTTCAATGGAATCCTTAAGTGTTGAAATCGAACCTTTCAACAGGCTGAATCCTTCAACCCTGTTGAAACGGACCTGTTTTAAGACCTTGTTTAGCATTTCCTCATCTTCGGCAGGATAGAAGATTATTACCGGAATTCTATCTATCTGAGGAGGTCTAAAATATAAATGAAAATCCATACCCTCTATCACCTCCAGGAGATTTTCTTTCTCTTCAACCGGTATGGTCCCTCCCAAGACCCTCAAGAACCTATTCTCACCAAGATCCTGAATGGACGCATCGGAATCAGGAAAGAGTGCGAGAAGTTCTGCTATGATATTGAGTTCTGTCTCTTGAGTCTTTAGTTCCTTTAGCCTTTCCTGTTTCTTGCCCAACTCTACCTGGAATTCATTTAAGAATTCTCCGGCTTCTTTTGCTATCAGAGTTGCATCCACAGCGTGGGCAAAAGATTCTCTTTTAATACTTATATCAAAGTATTCAATAATGCTGTCAATTCTATCCTTCTGTTCCGTCAGTTTCTGATAGGTTTCTCCATACCTGGGTTCTTGAAGATTTTCATCCGTGAATTCAACCACATGGAACTTACCTTCATTGCCAAAGAATTCAAGAACTTCAGTAAGGTCTTCTCTGGTCGTTGCGAGGAGAAATCGAGACATTAATTCTGGAACCCACATATTAAATCATTCCTACTATTTTGTTAATTCTTTCCTCTTCGATATGCATCAATTTTGCATAGTAGATCGAGAGTAATTGGTCAATCTTCATATCGAGCAGTAAGAAGAATGCAAGGATGGACCTCATCGTAAACATTCTCATCTTGAAATCCTGATAGAATAAACGATAGAATTCCTTTATCATTTCCTCTCTTTTGATTCCTTCTTCATCTTCTATCCTCTGATAAACTTCTCCCTCTGGTATCAAAAACCTCTTCAGTTCATAGGACTCTATCTTATAATATTTCTTCAAGCGATAGATCCAGTTTCTGTTGGTAAGATTGATAAGAAAGAGTATGAACTCCCTGGTCTCTTCTCTATCCGGCCGTGGAAGTCCAGCGGCAACTCCAAGAAGCGAATAATAATAATGTTGATCCAGTTGAATCTCTATATCAACTATCCTTTCTGTATCCTTGAACCTGGAATATCCCTTCTCCCATGCCTCCTTCCAGGAGCCATCCTTCAGAAGAGTGTTGAGGTCTTCAATGCTTATATCTTCTTTTTCCAAAAAAGGGCAGTAGTATCCTCTGCCGCCACGGAGGATTGATTTTATATCCTTGAGTTCATAGAGCCTTCTATATGCTTCAAAGAATGTGGATGAAGAACCAGAAAGTCGTTTTTGAATCACCCCTGATAATTCAAAAGGAATATGCTTTAAGTGTCTTGGCATATTGTATTTTTCAATAGGGAATCTTTTCAGTAAATTCATACTTCGGATATAACTGTTGAATCCAGATAGCCCGTGTGATTTAATGAGGACTCCTATTTCCTCTGAAGTGGGGAGTATAGAATATATGGCGCGAAGTTTCGGGTAGACTGAATAGTACATTTAGTCCTTTAATAATTCCTTTATAAGTTTATTCAGTAATTTATCCTTGATGAGCTCGTATCGATTCTTCCACTCCTTCTCAAGGTCTTCTGATTCCTTTTCAATATCCTTCTTCTCATCTATTCGAGCATTAGATATCTGTTCTCTATATCCTTCAATTATGGATTTCGCTTTCTTTTTTGCATCGGCTACAATTCCCTTACTCTCCTTTTCAGCCTCTCTCCTCATCTTCTCTGCTTCCTTCTCAGCATCCTGCAAGACTTTTCTTGCATTTCTTTCTATTGAAAGGACTTCTTTAACTCCCTTTATCATTATCCTCTTTCCTCTTCTTAAACTTCTTGAATTCAACCACTATAAAATACACTATCCCAACGAAGATAATTGCTCTTATGAATATAAAGAACCACAATAAAACAAGGGACATTCTATCCATAAACCCAAGATAAAAACCTAATTTAAAAAGTCAAGGTTATATATATCTTTGTAATGACTAAAAATAAATGTCCTACTTTATTACTAAAAATAGATGTCACATTTTAGGGAGAGATATCTCATAGAAATAGATTCTTAATGATCAAAGCCAGAGGGCTTGTCACTAAAAAAGCGTCTCGGAGGGCGAGCGGGCATGGTTCGTGAGATTGAAATCTCACGGGAGCGAACCCGAGAGCCGAGCGGCAATTCCCTCGCAGGGGGAATTGGCCGCGTCTTTTTGTGTGATAAGTCCGAATGGCTTACATTAATAGACATCTAATTTGGTAATAACATGTGGTATATTGCTTTGGAATAACAAGTTATATATATATCTAAATTATCTTTCATCCAATTTGTTGACAAATAATATTAAAGAAATATCATTAAATTATGAACATTCATGAGACATTAATCGATATTGGAATAAAATTATCATCAGAGAAGGATCTAAACCGATTACTTGACCTTATACTGCAGAACGCTCGTTATATATGTAACGCAGATGCAGGTACTCTGTATCTAAGAGAAAAAGATTATCTCCACTTTTCAGTCTCTCAGAACACCACGCTTGAGATAAAAATGGGTAAGGAGGAATTTAGTAAACTACTCTCTCCTCATACCATCCCTATATCTAACACTTCCATCGCCGGGTGGAGTGCAGCAAACAAAGATGTGCTCAATATAGAAAATGTATACGAAATAAATCGTGTTCCATATTCCTTTGACAGAAAATTCGATAAGGAAACCGGGTATAGATGTTGTTCAATGCTCACTGTCCCTATGATAGACAGGGAGAATACCCTTATAGGGGTCTTTCAATTAATAAATAAAAGACCGGCGGAAGGAGAGGAACATTTTACCAAACAGGATGAAAAAGTAGCCAAAGCACTTGCCTCTCAGGCAGCTGTTGCCATCAAGAATACACAACTCACGGAGGGACTGAAATCTGCACAACTTGAAACTATTTTCAAATTGGGTCTCGCTGCCGAATACAGGGATAAAGAAACCGGTAACCACATTAAAAGGGTCTCCGAATTTTCAAAGGTCATAGCTCTGAACTTATCGCTCACTGATGATATGATAGAAACGGTATACTATGCCAGTCCACTCCATGATGTTGGAAAAATAGGCATCCCCGATGAAATTCTAACAAAAAGAGAGGGACTCACGCCAAAAGAATGGGAAATAATGAAGACTCACACAACCATTGGCTACGAAATATTGAAGAATTCAGAATCAAAAGTCATACAGACCGCTTCAATCATCGCATACACGCATCATGAGAGGTGGGATGGGAAGGGCTATCCAAGAGGGCTATCGGGTGAAGATATACCCCTATCCGGTCGGATAGTTGCCCTTGCCGACTTCTTTGATGCCGTAACCTCATCCAGACCGTATAGGGAGAAACCATTTCTTCTACCTCAAACGCTCCGAATAATAAAAGAAGAAACA
>DAOVFB010000049.1 GCA_030668705.1 Candidatus Stahliibacteriota bacterium | reverse complement strand
AAAGGTGATATGTGATAGAAGTCAAGCGAGAAGACAAACAGGTGATATGTGTTATCCACCTCACCCCCTTAATTTAAACCCAGACAAACATGGGTAAACAAGCTCGGTGGTTGCACCCCTTATGAAATAGTTTCGCATTTCATGGGGTAAACAGTATGACATCTTCGCCCTCCTTAACCTGTATTCATCATGTCATATCTGTCTGCCACCGAGCGTAAAACTATTTGCAGATTTCGGAGTAGCAAACTCACTCTGCGTTACCATGGCGCGAAACTCATAGAGGCAATTCATGAATTGCCCCTACTCCAACTTTTTTTGACACTGGACTCTGGACTCTCGACTAATTCCCACATATCCCATATCACTTATCACTTACCACATATCACATACCACGATAGTGAGGGATAATGGGGTCGAATCTCGACACTGGACAGTTTTTTTTGGGAAAATTATTTAAGATTTGGGGATTAGGATTTAGGGGTTTGACGTTTTTGACAAATATTTTTCCTATTTATAAACCAGTAAATTTCTTTGCGGGCTTTGCTCCCTTTGCGAACCTTGCGAGAAATCTAATGTAGGGGCATGATATATCACGCCTTTTTTGTTTCGGGTTCGGTTTCTTCGACTCGGGCTTTACTGCTACCTTTGTGAAATTGAATATGTAAGTTGTCTCCAATTTCAAGTTTTTGTGAGTCTCTGATTATCTTCGTTCCTTTTCTAACAATTGAATAACCCCTTGACAGGGTCTTCTCATATGATGTTGCTTGCAGAGTGCTTTCAAGACTCCTGACTATTTGTTTTTTATCTTTTAATAACTGATTGACCGAATTTTTTAATCTACCCTGTAAGTTATTGATCTCGAGCATAAGAGTGGATAGCTCAGGTGGTTTTGGTGTAAGCCTTCTTATTCTCTCCCTCAGAGACCGTATATTGTTCACTCCGTGCTGAATTAGTAAATCCTCGAGATGATCTATGGTTTGCTGTTTAAATTCGAGCACAGATAGCGGTTTTCTTATTGCATAACTCTTTCTCAGAGTCTCTAATTTCGCTCGATAAGATTCTATTTTGTTATCTATTAAGGTTTTTAGTTTGCCGTAAAGATGTTTTAGATGAACCATAAGTTGCTCTATTGATGGGACTGCTATTTCTCCTGCTTCTGTAGGAGTGGCTGCCCTCCTGTCTGCAATAAAGTCCGATATCGAAAAGTCTCGTTCATGTCCGATAGCTGAAATTATTGGTATATCTGATTTGAAAATTGCATAGGCAACTTCTTCCTCGTTAAATACCCATAGATCTTCAATAGATCCTCCGCCTCGTGTTAGAATCAACAGTTCTACCTTCCCATATTCATTGAATTCTTTTATTGCGGATACGATGTCATTTACTGCTTCCTCACCCTGCATGAGAGTGGGTCTAACTATCAGTGGGGTAAAAGGAGAACGCTTTCTAATGATTTTTAAAACGTCGCGTATTGCTGCACCTTCTCCGGAAGTAATAATCCCTATTGCCTTTGGGAATTCCGGGAGTTCCTTCTTGTACTTTTCATTAAACAGGCCCTTTTTCTCCAATCTTTCCTTCACTTCCTGAAAACGGAGATAGAAGGCACCTGTTTTTCCTGGAATTACTTGTTCTACTATGATCTGGTATTGACTTCCCTTTCTCCATATATCTATATTTCCGTATATCTGAAATTCCTGGCCCTCTTTCAGTCTATATTTGATATGAGGAGCAGTCCTTCTGAATATTACTGCTTTAATGATAGATTCTTCATCTTTTAGTGAGAAATATATATGTCCTGAAGAGTGATAGTTAAGATTGCTCACTTCTCCCTTTACCCATACCCACCCAATTGAACTGACTTGCTGCCTAACTTTTTGGGTTATCTCGGAGACAGAATAGATTATCACAGTTTGTATAAATTCAGGAGAAGGCTTGCCGTTGTAATACTTCCTACCCCGCCGGGTACAGGTGTTATTGCGAGAGCCTTTTCTTTTACCGACTCAAAGTCAACATCACCGACCAGACTACCCTCTTTCATATTGATGCCAACGTCTATTATTATCACTTCATCTTGGATGAATTCATCTGTTACGAATTCGGCCTTTCCCATTGCTACTATTAGTATATCTGCAGTTGTTGTTATATCCTTTAGGTTTTTTGTTTTTGAGTGGCAAACAGTTACAGTAGCATTACCTAACCGATTTTTCCGGAGGAGTAGATTGGCAAGCGGTTTTCCTACAACTTTGCTTCTTCCAAGTATAACAGTGTGTAACCCTGTGGGGTCTATTTTATAGAAGTTCATTAATTCAAGAACAGCTCCAGGGGTTGAAGGTATTATGGTTGGCTCACCTAGTAATAATTTTCCCATATTATATGGATGGATTCCCTCTACATCCTTGTCTTTTCCTACAATCTCGATCAGTTCCCGAACGTTTACAACTTCCGGAAATGGTTCCATTAAAAGGATTCCATCTACCCCTTTAGAATCTCTCATTTTTTTAACCGCTATCTTGATATTATTCTCTGTGGCATGCTCTGGTAGTTCGGATACCGCTAATTTCACTTTGGCTCTCTCTGATGTCCTGGTAATTCCCTTAAGATAAGAAGAACTTCCTGGGTCAGCCCCAACCTTTATTACTCCGAGGCAACGTTTTGGTGAAAATGTCTTTATTTTATCAATAATCTTATCTGCTACCGTGGCTCCTTTAAGTATCTTCTGCAATCTGAATTCTCCTTATTGAGGTTGCCCTTCCGGTTTTGTCATTAATCTCGAATGCTACTGCATTCATCCTTACGTCTTTCTTTGCAAGTTTAAATTGTTCATTTGTATTCCCGAGGAACTTACTGATTATTGGTTGTGGATGCATTCCTATTATAGAATCAAATGGTCCCGTCATACCTACGTCAGTAATGTATGCGGTTCCCTTTTCTGTTATGCTCTCATCTGCTGTCTGAACATGTGTGTGGGTACCTATAAGGGCAGAAACTTTGCCGTCCAGAAAATACCTCATAGCAATCTTCTCAGCTGTGGCTTCTGCATGCATATCCACAATTATTATAGGCGTCATATCCTGTATCTCTTCGAGGTTTTCACTGATCACTGTAAAAGGAGATGTACTTTTTGGCTCATCTGGCATAAACACCGTTCCCTGAAGGTTAACAATGGCACACTCCATACCATCTTTTTTAACTACAGTCCAGCCTTTTCCTGGGAAGGAAGGTTCGTAATTCATAGGACGGATTACATTCTCTATCATAAAAACGCCTTCCAGTTCCTCTTTTCTATCTATAATGTGATTCCCTGTGGTGATAACATCGCAACCGTACCTTTTAAGTTTCAACGCGCCCTTCTTTGTTATACCGAAACCACCTGCGGAATTCTCACCGTTGATGCAGATCAAATCATATTCATTATCCCTTTTATAACGGAAAACCAGTTTGGAAACCAATTCCATCCCTGGTTTTCCTACAACATCTCCAATGAACAGGACTTTCAATATCCTCTCTCTTTCTCTTGCATCTTTTCTCCGATTGCCTCGTATATAATCTTAATACTCATTTTGCACTGGACACAGCTCTTGTCTCCCTGATTACTGTTACCTTTATCTCTCCGGGATATCTTAGTTCACTTTCAATCTTCTGGGCAATTTTAGAGGCCATTTCCCTTGTTCCATTATCAGAAATTGACTCTGGCTCTACAATTATCCTGACTTCACGACCCGCCTGCATTGAGTATACTTTTTTCACTCCTGCAAAGGAAGAGGCAATGCCCTCCAATTCTTCCACTCTCTTTATATAAGCTTCCAGCGTTTCTCTTCTGGCGCCTGGCCTTGCTCCCGATATTGCATCGGCAGCCTGCAAGAGTACAGCATATGGAGATGTTGGGTCAACCTCTTCGTGATGTGCAGCTATTGCATTGACGACAATATTGGCTTCGCCGTACTTTCTAGCCGCTGTTGCACCTATCTCTGCGTGACTGCCAGAGTATTCCTGGCTCATACCCTTGCCTATATCATGTAGTATGCCTGCTCTCTTGGCTGTATTGATATCGAGTTTCAATTCCCCCGCCATAATAGCCATTAGATATGCTACTTCCTTTGAATGCTGGAGTACATTCTGTCCGTAACTTGTCCTGAAGTTTAATCTTCCAACCATTTTAACAAGATCGTCGTGCATCTTGGATATTCCAAGCTCAAACATTATATCTTCACCTATCTCTACTGTCCTTTCGTCGAATTCTTTCTTAGTTTTTTCCACAATCTCCTCAATACGAGCAGGATGTATTCTTCCGTCCTTAATTAAATTTTCCATAGAGATTCTGGCTATCTCTCTTTTGATAGGATCAAAGCCTGACACTGTTATAGCTTCAGGAGTATCATCAATGATTACATCTATCCCGGTTGCATTTTCAAATGTCCGGATGTTTCTGCCTTCTCGTCCTATTATACGGCCTTTCATATTTTCAGAAGGTAAACACACAACTGAAACAGTGGAATCTGATACGTGATCAGTGGCACATCTCTGAATGGCAGTTGTTATTATCTCCTTTGCTTTTCGGTTGGCTTTTTTCTTGGCTTCACTTATTATCTCATTCCCAATCTGAATTACTTTGCTTTCAGCTTTTTCTTTTGCTTCTTTTAGAATCAGTTGTTTAGCCTCGTCCCGAGTCATTCGTGATATCTCTTCCAGTTTTTTGTTAGCTTCTTCTATTATTTGGGTGTAACGCTTCCTTTTGACATTTACCTCTTCCCTTTGCTGCTGAACTTCTTTCTCACGTGTCATCAAGTTTTTCTCTCTCTGCGATAAGAAATCTTTGGTTCTTTTTTCTTCTGCCTCTTTTCTCTCAAGTTCTTTTTCCCATAATTCCAGATGCCTTTTTTGGGCTTTAGTTTCCTCATTAAGTTCACGTTTCTGCTCTTTCCTGAGTCTCTCCAGTTTTTCTCTGGTTAGTTGGTCTATCTCTTTACTTTTTAAGCGAGCGCTCTGTAATATCTTTTCGGCTTTCCGTCCTGCTGTTTGTATCTTTTTGTTTCTTGTTATCTTTTGAGTTAGATAGCCAATTGCGAAAAAGATTATTGCTACTATGACAGAAACAAGTATAGTTATTATCATGTTCATGCTTTACCTCTCTTTCTAAGTTTTGAAAGGTAGTGGGAAAATCCTGAAAGGATTATTCTACATAACTTTTCAGTTCTTCTATATCCGAACCAATTGTGAAGAGTTTATCTGCAATGTTTAAAGCAGTGAGTATAGCAATGGTGCTTTCCGAGGAGTAAGGTTCATCCTCCTTTATCTTTCTTGCTTCTTCATCTACAAACGTAGCAATCCTTATTGCATCATTTGGGTCTCTATCTGTAATAAAAGAATATTTGTTACCCAGGATTTTTACTTCCACTTCTTTTCCCACTTAAATCCTCTCTTTTATTTCGTTTTTATTTCGTTTTCCAGTTTATTTATTTCTTTTATCGCCTTTTCCTTTTTCCGTTTGTCCCTCTCAAGTTCCAAACGGAGTTGTTTAATCTCGCTGTTCTGTTCTTTTATCCTCCGGATACTTTCCTTTATTATCTCCCGTAAATAATCAATGTTCATAGTATTCATTTTCTAAGATCCGCTCCTAACTTTGAAAGTCCCTTTATTACATTTTCCATATCTTTTTTTATTTCCTCCTCTGTTAGTGTCTTTGCAGGATGGTAAAGTTCTAATCTAATGGTGAGTGACTTCTTGTTGTTGCCTATTTTTGGATCTTTATACACATCTATAAGTTCAATCTTAACGTCATGGGTAATTATGCTATTTATTATGTTTTTAACTCTATCATAGGGTGTCTTTTCGTCCACCACGATAGAAAGATCTCTTTTTATCGGTGGGAATCTATAGGTTCTTAGGTACTGTATCTTTTCTTTAGGAGAAGATAACAGTTTATGGAGGTTGAATTCAAACCCAAAGATATCTGCTTTACAGATATCCTGACAGAGGAGTCCAAAGCAGCCTATTGTACTTTTGTCAAGATTTAATGATAGGGCTCGTTCTGTTATGTAAAAGGGATCCTTACATTCGGAGAATTGATAACCACCTATGTTTAGCTCTTTTAGTAGTACCTCAATTGTGCCTTTTATATTATAGAAATCAGCAGGACGCTGTGATTCGTACCAATTGATTGGCATATTTCCTGCCAAGATTCCGGCTACCATTTCCTCTTCCTCTCTTTCACGGGTGAATACCTTCCCTACTTCAAAAAGAGCCACACTTTCTTCACCCCTATTGAGATTCCTTTTAACATTGGATATCAAACCAGGCAGGAGTGTTACCCTTAGGATATTCTTATCGCTCCACATCGGATTTTTAAGTTCTATTGGGTTTTCTCCCTCTCTTTTAACCCATGAGGGTTCAATAAATGGGATATTCATTGCTTCGGAAAATCCAAGGGAAGTCATAATTCTTTTGATTGGCAATATATCCCTTTCCTCTTTAATAATTGGGTGTTCGTTACTGTATCCAAATCTTGAAGGGATGTTATCGTAACCTATGAATCTCCCGATTTCTTCGGTTAGATCCTCTTCGATTTCAATATCGCGTCTGTAGGAAGGAATTTCTATCTTCGGGTTAGTATCATCTCCATTACTTCGGAATCCTAATTTATTGAAGATTGCGTTAACCTCTTCTTTCTCCACTCTTTTCCCGAGTAGCCTGTTTGTTTTCTCAAATGAGAATGGGACCTCTCTCGTGAGTTCTGGATTTGTATTAGTATCAATAATAGAGCACACCGATTTCCCTTTTGCATATTTCAATAGTAGGTGTAAGGCGTATAGAGAAGCGGTTCGCAGTATTCCAATATCTGCTTTTCTCTCAAAACGGTATGAAGATTCTGTGGATAATTTTAACCTTCTTGATGTCTTTCGGATTAGTTCTGGTTTGAAGAACGCTGATTCTAAAACGATAGTTTTTGTTTTCTCGGTAATACCAGATGACTCTCCACCTATTACTCCAGCAATTGCTATGGGTTTTCTATTGTCTGCTATAACGAGGTCTAAATTAGATAATACTTTCTCCTCTTCTTCCAAGGTTACTATAGTCTCACCATTCTTTGCTCGTCGTACTATAATCTTGTTTCCTATTCTATCATAGTCAAAGGCATGAAGTGGTTGCCCAATCTCTAACAGTACATAATTTGTTATGTCAATTACGTTGTTTATGGATCGGATACCGCACTTTTCCAGTCTTTCTGAAATAAATGAGGGAGAAGGTCCAATTTCGATACCATCTATAAGAGATGCTACATATCTCGCGCAGTCCCCAACAGACTCAATTGTGACAGAAAGCTCAATTTCTTTATCTTGCCTCGCTCCTTCTGGGATTTGGTAGTTTATTACCTTCTTTAAATTTTTGTCAGTCTTTGCAGCAATTTCTCTGGAAATGCCCTGGATACTTAGTAAATCAGGCCTATTGGGCGTGATATCGAGTGTAAAGATTGCATCGTTGGATGTTAATTCTATGTTCTCGACCTCAATTCCAAGATGATTCAACAGATTTGCCAGATCATCTGGTGATAAGTTAATATCTACCCACAGAGAGAGCCAGTTATAATTTACTTTCATTGAACTGTTTTAAAAATTGGAGATCGTTTTGATAGAACAATCTAATGTCATTTATATTGTATTTTATCATTGCTATCCTTTCTACACCCATTCCAAATGCGAACCCTAAGAATTCTGAGTATCCCATGTTCTTTAGGACATTTGGATGAACCATACCACAGCCTAGTATTTCAATATTTCCTTGATGACATACGGAACACCCTTTTCCAGTACAGAAAGGACACTGGATCCATAGTTCTGCAGATGGTTCTGTGAAAGGGAAATAACCGGGTAGGAATTCTACTTTGGTATCTCCTCCAAAGGTTTTCCTTGCGAATATTTTTAGTGTGCCAAACAGGTCTGCCATTGAGACATCTTTATCAACCCATAAACCTTCAATTTGCATGAAGGTTGGAGAATGTGAAGGGTCGAAGGTATCGACTCTGTAGCAACGACCAGGAGATATGATTCGAAGGGGAGGTGAGTGTTTTTCCATGATTCTTATCTGAACTGGTGAGGTATGGGTTCTAAGTAGTCTTCCGTCCTTCAGATAAAAAGTATCATGGAGGTCTCGAGCCGGATGCTCAGGAGGGGTATTCAAGGCAGTAAAATTATAATAGTCTGTTTCGATTTCCGGCCCTTCTACTACCGAGAAGCCCATGCTTATGAATATGTTTATAATCTCCTCTGAAAGGATTGTTAAGGGATGGAGGTTCCCAATAGTTGGTTTTCTTCCGGGTAGGCTAAGATCCTCCAATCCAAGAGTGCGGGATTCTTCAAGGTTCTTTTTCCTAATGAGAATAAGCTGGTCAAGCTCTATTTTTAGCCTGTTGGCAACCCTACCGACTACAGGTTTTTCCTCTTTAGATAGATTTCCTATTGAATGCAGGATCTCAGTTAATTTTCCTTTACGCCCCAGATATCTTATGCGGACTTTTTCTAGTTCTTCACTGGTTGCGGTCTCTTCAATCTCCTTCCTTGCATTCTTTTCGAGTTCATGAAGTTTCATCCAGGCTCTCTTTGATTATTACTGAGATCTTCCCGAATACCTCTGGCTCTTTTACGGCAATATCAGCCAGTATCTTTCTGTTCAGCGCAATCTTAGATAGTTTTAGTCCGTGCATGAATGTACTATAGGAAAGTTCATTTTGCCTTGAGGCTGCATTTATTCTTGTGATCCAAAGTTGCCTGAAATCTCTCTTTCTTCTGCGTCTATCACGGTAAGCGTATGCAAGTGCCTTCATTACAGCCCCTTTTGCAATGCGGTAAGAATTCTTTCTTTTCCCAAAGAACCCCTTAGCCCTTTTCAATATTTTTTTATGTCTTTTTCTTCTCGCTACTACGGACTTATGTCTTGCCACGTCACCCCCTTAATGTATAAGGCTTAACACTCTTTTCCTGTCCGCCTTTGAAACCATCTTATCCTTCTTTCGTCTGCGTTTGTTCTTGTTAGAGTGTTTTGATTGCAGATGGTTATCCCCCGCTCTTTTAAACCTTAACTTACCATTTTTTGTGCGTTTAAAACGTTTCTTAACTGCTCCCTTGGTTTTAAGTTTAGGCATCAATACCTCCTATGGGGATTAATTGAAATTGGTACCGTTGCTTTGAGGATTCTGGTTCTCCCTGCAGTTTTGCTATATCCCCGGTATCCTCAACAATTCGTTTTATTAGTTCTTCTGTTAATTCTGGATGTAGTTTCTCTCTCCCACGCATCCATATCTGAATACGAACAGGGTTCCTCTCTTTCAAGAATCTTCTAATGTGCCTGAGTTTTGTTTCATAATCGTGGTCTTCAATTTTTGGATAGAATTTCATTTCTTTAAGTGTTTGTTTCTGCTTTTTTCGTTCCTTTTTATTCTTCTTTTTCTGATGGTACAGATATTTACCGTAATCCATCAATTTGCACACCGGTGGATTGGCATCGGTTGCCATCATCACAAGGTCCAAACCGTTCGCCTTTGCTTCCTTGAGTGCCTGCTCTTTTGTTATTATTCCCTTATTACCACCATCGTTGTCAATCAATAAGACTTTATCTGCTTTTATTTGCTTATTTATTCTACGCTCTACTTTTTTTGATATAAGCTACCTCCGTTGTTTAATTTCTTCTTTTATACGAGAAATTATTTCTTCTATGGTAAAACTGCCAATATCCCCTTCCTTGTGGTGTCTTACAGACACGGTCCCAGATTTTACTTCTTTTCCTCCTATTATGAACATATAGGGGATTTTTTGAATCTCTGCATCTCTGATTTTCTTTGATAATTGTTCGTTCCTGTTATCAAGGTTAACCCGTAGGTTTTCTTCCTTTAATTCATTATTTATTTCTTTTGCTAATTCATTCCCCTCATCAGTTACAGTTAATATTGCAATCTGGACAGGGGCGAGCCAGGTGGGGAAATTCCCATTATAATGTTCAATTAAACCTCCCACGAATCGTTCGAGTGATCCAAGAAGGGCACGATGAATCATATAAACCATATGCTCTTTTCCATCTTCTCCAACATATTTTATATCAAATCTTTTTGGGATGTTAAAGTCAAATTGAATAGTTGGACCCTGCCACTTTCTCCCTATAGCGTCTTTTATAAATATGTCAATTTTTGGCCCATAGAAGATGGCTTCTCCTTCTTCTCTTTTATACTCGATCCCCCGTTTGTAGAGAGCTGATATCAGAGCGGATTCCGCTTTTTCCCATTCCTCATCACTCCCTGCATAATTTTCTTTATGTTCAGGATCTCTAACCGAGAGGTGAACGATATATTCATCATAACCAAAGGTTTTTATCATATCTAAGGCGAAATCAACTGCCTTTCCAATTTCCTCGGTAAGCTGATCTTCCCTGCAGAATATATGAGCGTCATCCTGTGTAAACCCACGAACTCTTAGCATTCCATGTAAAACCCCTGAACGCTCATTCCGATATACGGTTCCCAGTTCTGCAAGCCTTATAGGAAGCTCACGGTAACTCCTCTTTTCATTCTTATATATGAGAATGTGATAGGGACAGTTCATTGGTTTAACGACGTATTCTTCATCATCACTTTTGAAAACAAACATATTCTCCAGATAATAATCGAAATGACCGGAGATTTTCCATAATTCGGCTCTTGCTATATGAGGTGTCCTGACGATACTGTAGCCACGTTTTATATGTTCTTTCTTCCAGTAATCTTCTATTACCTCTCGGATTATAGCACCCCTAGGATGCCATATCACCAATCCCGGCCCTATTTCCTTATATACATTGAAGAGATCCAACTTCTTTCCCAATTTCCTGTGATCCCTCTTCTTTGCCTCTTCGTATCGGTAGATATATTCTTTGATTAATTTTTCATTTGGATAGGATATTCCATAGATACGCTGAAGCGATTCTCTATGTTCATCTCCACGCCAGTATGCACCGGAAACAGACATTAATCTGTAACTTTTTATCTTCCCTGTGGAAAACAGATGGGGTCCTCTGCAGAGGTCGATAAATTCTCCTTGTTTATAAATAGAGATAGAACTATCCTGGATTTTGTCTATCAATTCCAACTTAAACTTATTGTCGGCAAAGAGTTTTCGTGCCTCTTCCTTTGTAATATTCTGATATTCAAGGGGATAGTCATTTTCTATTATCTTTCTCATTTCCTTTGCAATTTCGTTTAGTTCGTCTTCAATAAAAGGTTCTTGTTTTTCCATGTCATAATAGAATCCTTCTTCAATTGAGGGCCCTATTGCGAGGTTTACATTGTATAGGCGTTTTACTGCCTGTGCCATTATGTGGGAGGTTGTATGCCACATAGCAGGAAACGCACGACTATCATCAAGTTGAAGAAGATGATATTCCCCTTCTTCTCGTAGCGGTGTATGAAAATCTACGAACCTTTCATTACTCCATGCGCCTGCATATTTTTTAAGAAGTGATGAATCCATATTCCGTAGAACTTCTTTAAGAGAAATACCTTCTTCTACCTCTATAATAGAACTTTTTTTATCTATATATATCTTTATTTTCATTTTTTACACACATCTGGGCGATAGTGGAATTGAACCACTGACCTTTTGCATGTCAAGCAAACGCTCTATCCCCTGAGCTAATCGCCCTGCGTTATAATATAATAAGAGGTAGAATATTGTCAACCCATCTGTTCCTAAAGAAGTCTATGGGAAATGGTATGATTTCTCGAGTAGTTGCTCTCTGTTTCTAATGTCTCCTATATTTCACATTTTATGATTAAGTCAAGCAAAGCGAACATCTCTCTGGTAGCAAATATTGATAGGTAGATAAAATGGGCCTTGAAAAATTTCCAATATTATATATATATTCGAATATGGATATACAGAATTATATGGAAAGGATGATAGGGAATCTCCTGGATGGTTTGATAAAAGAGTATCCTGAATACAGAGATATTGAACCATTCAAGGAAGAGGTTATAGCGTTTTCTTTGAATAAGGCTGAACCGCTGTATAGCACAACTGATCTGGGCCATGCAGTGATAGAAGCCAGGATAGTTGATTCTGGTTTTCGTTCAAAGATTACTGCTATTATTATAGAAGCAATAGAAAAGGTTAGAGCAAATCCCAGAGGGTGAAAATCCCTATTCCTCTACAGGGATGG
>DAOVFB010000002.1 GCA_030668705.1 Candidatus Stahliibacteriota bacterium | reverse complement strand
AAATATAGTACAAATTTTGTGCCAAAAAACTAACTCACTGATAGGTAACTCCTTAAGAATTCTTGAGGGTCTAAAAGTGTGACATGAATGTCACACTTTTCTTTACTCGTTCATAGGCTGAACTTTTTAGACTTTTTATTGCAACAATATTCCTCTAACCTTCCCCCATTAAAGTTAGGATATAAGGGAAAATTTAAATGTAAAAGGAGAAATTTGGTTGAGTCAGGAACTAAATTAGCTAAAGATTACTTATGACTTTTAAGAATTCAGAGGTAGATGAGATATTGTCAAATAGCCAATCGGGATTAGCCTGAATGAGTTTTTCTTTTTCCTCGAATCCTGTGGCGACTGCAATGGAATGAAATTCAAAGTTCTTTGCTGCATCTATATCCATTGTGGTATCACCTATAACAAAGACCTCATCATTTTTGAATTTTTCCCCATAGAATTCACTTGCTTTTTGGAATGTGGTGGAGATAACATCTTTTTTACTCTTTGCGTGGTCCCCAAATCCACCCACCGGAAAATATTCCTCGAGCCCGAAGTGGGCCAATTTTGTTCTTGCTCCAACTTTCATATTTCCGGTGGCAAGTGCAAGATAGAACGATGGTTCCTGGAAGAAGTAATCAAGCAGTTCGGTTAAGCCAGGCAGAAGTCTTGAGCCAGCATTCTTTTCTATCTCTTCTTTGAGTTCCTTGGAATAGATAGAATAGAATTCTTCAATTCTATTAAAGAAAATTTCATTTAGGTTGAACTGTTCGATTAATCTTAAGAAAACGCCATAATCAGTGGATGAAGAGAAATCCAGTTTTTCCCCAGCCCCCTTTATTCCATACATTATCCTCATAGTTGTATCCAATGCTTTCCTGCCGCACCCGAATACATTTATTATTGTCCCATCTAAATCAAATATGAGTAGATTTTTTCTATTTATCACAACTCCGGAGGGCATGAGAATATTTTCCCTATTCTTTCCCAGCGTATTTTCCTCCATAGGTTACTTAAAGAGATATTTGGTCTCCAGGACCAGTATACAAACATTGGGGTTCCCGAGATATAGTCAACAGGGACAGGGCCCCAGAATCGGGAATCATCAGAATTGTCCCGATTGTCACCTAACGCAAGAACGTAATCCTTAGGAACTACAATGGGTCCAAAATTATCTCTGACATAGGGATATCGAGTGAGCTTTCTTCTCTCCCATAATTTTTGGAAGGTATCTTTATCCAGATCAAGAGGTGGATATTCTTTTTGATCTATGAATAATACAAAATCCGCCTCTTCCTGTTTCCCGTTTATATATAATTGTTTGTGTTTTATATATACTGTGTCACCTTCGATGGCTACACATCTTTTGACAAAGTTAGTGGTCATTATTCCTCTCTTCTGGATTGGGTAACGAAATACGATGATGTCGCCCCTTTTAGGTCTTGCTGTTTTTATGAGATACCGATCAGTGAATGGAAGTTTTACTCCATATTTCAATCTGTTAATAATAAGGAAATCACCTATCAGGATGGTATGCTCCATTGAACCCGAAGGGACATGAAATGTTTGAATGATAAACCCACGAAGGAAGAGAAGGAATCCGATAGCCACTAACCAGGATCGAACTTCTTTCCAGACTTTATTCCTATCCATTATTTTACCCATTTCCCATGACATTTCTTGAATTTCTTTCCACTTCCGCAAGGACACCTATCATTCCTTCCAATATCTTTCATACCCCTACCTTTCATCCTTAATTCTTCAATAGCTTTTCGGAATTTTTCATCCAGTTCAGGATTCCCTATGGTTGGTATTTCTTCCGTAGGCACTTTTACTTTCTTTTCCTCTTTCATCTCGACCCCTTGAAATTCTTCCTTTACCTCAACTCCTCGAATTTCTTTCGGTACCTCTACTGCCTCTGGGCGGAAACGGTATAATAGTCTCACTGACGATTTAGCTATATTTAAGAGGAGATACTCAAACATTGTAAAGGATTCCCGTTTGTACTCTACAAGTGGATCCTTTTGTGCAAAACTTCGTAAGTTTATACCTTCCCTTAGTGCGTCCAATTCATACAGATGGTCACGCCATTGGTTATCTATTACCCTGAGGATGATTAGACGTTCGAATTCTCTCATCATTTCTTCACCAATCATTTTTTCTTTCTCATTGTAGCGTGCCTCAACTAATTTTTCCAGGTCCTCTTCAAGTTTCTTTTTGTCAATTCGCGCTCTCTCCTCTTTACCTAAATCAAAATCGAGCAGGAAAAATTCTATCAGGTCAGTTTTAAAGCCATCCCAGTCCCACTCATCGGGATATTTTCCAGAGAGGTAAGAATCTATTGTTTCATAGAGGGTATCCTCTATCCATTCTATCACGCTGTTTCTAAGATCCTTACCATCCAGTATATCATTTCTTATTTTATAGATAACCTCTCTTTGCTTGTTCATCACGTCGTCAAATTCAAGTAATCTCTTTCTTATATCGAAATTCATTCGTTCTACGCGTTTCTGGGCATTCTCTATAGCTTTTGAGATAAGAGGATGCTTTACTGGCTCTCCCTCCTCGATACCCATCCTATCCATAGCATGAGCTATCCTTTCGGTTGCAAAAATACGCATGAGATTGTCTTCCAGGGATACATAAAATCGAGAAGCACCAGGATCCCCCTGCCTTCCTGAACGTCCACGTAGCTGATTATCAATTCTTCTCGCCTCATGTCTTGAGGTTCCAACAACATGTAGGCCACAGGGTACATTTTCTTTGCACGCATTGACATCAATATCTTCAGGGGGTTTCTGTCCCTCCTCAAGTTTTAAACTACATTCATCACATTTTACTATCTCTCTTGCCAATTTTATATCGGTCCCTCTTCCTGCCATGTTGGTAGCAATGGTAACCTGGCCCTTTTCGCCTGCATGACTTATAACCTTTGATTCTTTCTCATGGTATTTCGCGTTCAAGACTTGGTGCGGGATTCCTTCTCTCTTTAACATCCTTGAGAGGAGTTCGGAAACATCAACAGAGACTGTACCTACAAGAATAGGAAGACCATTTTTATGTAATTCCTTGATTTTTTTTATTATTGCGTTGTATTTTTCTCTTCTTGTTCGGTAGATAAGGTCTTCGTAATTAATTCTCCGAACAGGTTTATTAGTTGGTATCTGCACTACATCCAGTCCGTAGATGTCCGTGAATTCCGCTGCTTCTGTGGCAGCTGTTCCTGTCATGCCTGAAAGTTTATCATACATCTTAAAGTAATTCTGGAGGGTTATCTGAGCGAAGGTCTGTGTTTCCCGTTCTACTTCCACTTTTTCTTTTGCTTCCAGTGCTTGATGGAGACCGTCTGAGTATCTCCGTCCTGGCATGAGGCGTCCTGTAAATTCATCTACAATTAGTATTCTTCCCTGTTTTACTATATATTCAACGTCCTTCTCAAATAAAGCATAGGCTTTGGTAAGCTGATTTGCTGCATGTATTCTCTCTGATTTCTCCGCGTATTCACGTTCAATGGCTTCTTTTTCCACTATCATTTCTCTGGATGAGAGGGATTTGTCATTCTCTATTTCATGCAGTTGTATGGATAAATCTGGTAATAGGAAAAAATTTTCACGTTCTCTTCGGGTAATCAGGTCCTGTCCTTTTTCCGATATATTTGTTGAATGCTCTCTTTCATCAATGGAGAAATATAATTGTTCATCTATCTCGTGCATGTTTTTATCTTTGATATATCTGGACTCTGTAATCAGTACTAATTGTTCAAGGTCTGGATCATGCAGGAGTTTTAACAATTGCTTGTTTTTTGGGGCCCCCCTTTTAGCCAGAAGTAAATTTTCCCCTGCTTCTTTTTCTTTCCCTTCTTTAAATAGTACCTTGGCTTCTGCAATCAGTCTGTTTGACATAAGTGTCTGTTTGTGAACCATCTCTTCCACAGCTGGCTTTATTTCTTCATATTGCCGTGTCACTGAGTGTTGCACCGGGCCAGAGATAATCAAAGGGGTTCTTGCTTCATCGATAAGTACAGAGTCTACTTCGTCGACTATAGCATAATTATGCCCTCGCTGGACGCGGTATTCTGGAATTACTGCCATATTGTCTCTTAGATAATCAAATCCAAACTCATTGTTGGTTCCGTAGGTGATATCGCAGTTGTATTCTACTATCCTCTCTTCGGGTTTCATCTCGCTTTGTATGACTCCTACTGTTAACCCAAGGGCTTCATAGATGGGCCCCATCCATTCTCGGTCCCTTCTTGCCAAATAATCGTTTACAGTTACCAGATGAGCCCCTTTCCCGGAAAGTGCGTTGAGGTATAGAGGCATTGTAGCGGCAAGGGTTTTACCCTCTCCTGTTTTCATTTCTGCAATATTTCCCTGATGGAGGACTATGGCTCCGACTAACTGGACATCAAACGGAATCATTCCCCATTCCCATTCTAAGCCTGTAATCATCCAGGATTTGCCCAGCATAAGTTCACATGTTCTTTTTACAAGTGCAAAAGCCTCTACTATTAAATTATCAACCGTTTCACCTTCTTTTAATCTTTGTTTGAATTCCTCTGTTTTTCCTGGTAGGTCCTCTTCCTTTAGTTTTTTAAACCCCTCCCACTTTCTATTTATTTCATCAACGATTGGATAAAGTCCTTTTAATACGCGTTCGTTATGTGATGGTATTACTTTCTTTAGAACATTAAACACTTATTAAATCACCTCTTTTCCTTCCTGTTGATATCATTGATATTTTGCTACCTAAAAAGTCTTCAATATAACTTATATATTCTTTTGCTTCTTCTGGCAGCTTCCTATATTCGTTTATCCCCTTTGTGTTTTTCCATCCCGGGAAACTTTTATAAATAGGTTTAGCGCGTTCTACCTTCCATATCTCGGGAGGAAACCTGTCTATTGTTTTGCCGTCTATCTTGTATTCGGTAGCCAATTTTACTTCACCAAGTCCATCCAGCACATCGATTTTGCTAAGAGCCAGTTCTGTTATTCCGGTGATTTGAACTGCATATTTGAGGGATACAAGATCCAGGTATCCACATCTTCTGGGTCTTCCAGTCGTGGCACCATATTCTCCGCCAGATTCTCTGATTTGGTTTTGAAGCTTATCACTCATCTCCGTAGGAAATGGGCCCTTGCCGACCCTGGTGGAATATGCTTTTGTAACCCCTATTATTCGAGAGACAGAGAAGGGGGAAGCTCCGGTTCCTGTAAAGATACCTCCTGGTGTTGGGTTGGATGAAGTGACAAAGGGATAAGTCCCGAAGTCTATGTCCAGCATAACACCCTGAGCGCCTTCAAAGAGTATCTTCTTCTTTTTCTTAGCAAAGCTGTGTAACAGCTCTACTGTATTGACTATAAAGTGACCATACTTTTCCCGAAATTCTGTTAGTGTCTCGATAAAATCACTGGATATTCCAAATTTCTGAAGATATTCTGAGTTGAAGATATCACCCATCCTGATGCCGCCTCGACTCATTTTATCTGCATAAGCGGGTCCAATTCCCTTTCCTGTAGTTCCAATCTCTTTCTTTATGTCTTTTTCTATGAGAAAGTGAGCGGGTTGGATGATATGTGCTCTTTTACTGATATAGAATCTATCCTCGAACCCGATTCCAATTTCCTTTAGTTCGTTTAATTCTCTCACGAGTTGTTCGATATCGATTACAGTTCCATTTCCTATTATGCAAACTTTATCCGGATGAAATATGCCAGAGGGTATTAGATGAAGAGAGATTTTATTATCCTCGAATATTACTGTATGTCCGGCATTAGCACCACCCTGGTATCGGCAAACCACATCAAAAGAGTCTGCTATATAATCTATTAGTTTTCCCTTACCTTCATCCCCCCATTGCAGGCCAATAAGTGCTGTATTCATTTTTCCTTCTTTTAAAAGTTCTCCCTGTAGAATATCTGTATTTGTCTTCCCAAATCACCTGATAAAATATCCTTAAGGTCCATCTGTACGCCAAGAGCCCCGGATTGTATTCTATAGCCAATATGAAGACGATTCTTCTCCACATCATTTGCTCCAAGGATATATTCTACATGGAATGTATGGGGGCCGTTTATATTCATTGCAAGATTTGCGAATAGATCAGCCCCATTTTCTGTAGTGTTATAGTTCCCACCCCCGCTTAAAAGTAATCGGAGGCCACCAAGGTACATTCGATACCCAACTACACAGAATACTCCCTTTCCAATATAATTTTCTATCGGTTCATTATTGAATCCTATTACGCTTTCTATCCCCCCTGCTTCGAATAACCGTATTCTGAAATCAAGAGCTGGTTGCTCCTCCCATTCTATATCTCCGTAGCCGACGAGGTTTCCCCCTCCGTAACTAATCCCCAGAAATATACTGTTCCAGATCCCTACTCCTATCTTTGTCCGCAGCTTATTAATGGGTTCATTCTTTATCTGGATATAAACTTCTCCATGGTTTAAGAGCACTGGCAGTGGGTTATCAACTCCCAGGGTTGGTTGGTTATAACTGGTTATGAAAGAAAGTATCAATATAGCCATGGTCCCTCCGTTTTATTTGTTTATATTGGGAAATTTATATTGTGAATCTAATATTACCTTCTCCCACTATCTTTAAAATTTTCTCTATCATTTCCTCAGTCGGTTTTACCTTTATATCTCTCGATTCCAATCGTATCTCACTTCCTTTATCCCTACATAAAAATCTTAAAGGTAATTTACCAGGATTTTCTAAAAGCACTCTTTTTATTCCCTGTATATCTTCTTCCTCTAAGCGCGAAAAGTGCAGGATTAAATAAGCGGCCTTCAGGTAATTCTCTATGTCTCCGAGGGGGATTATCATTTCGGCGTTTATTTCGGATAAGGAGCCCTGTTTGCCATCTTTCACGCGTCCCTTTACAGCAATGTTCTGGAATGAACTTAATTTGTCGCCTATCTCTTTGAATAGTTTTGGAAAGATGAGAACTGAATAATTTCCATCCATGTCTTCAACTGTAAGTTTTGCCCAGCGGCGGTTTTTACTGGATGTCTTTTTTTCTAAATTTGTAATCACTCCTCCGCTTATAATTAGCTTATTATCCGGCAGTTCTGAAAGTTTAGATGAGGAGGTAAAGACTGTGGATGTAAGATTCTTAAACTGTGCAAGAGGGTGACCGGAGAAAAAGAAACCCAGAGCTTCTTGCTCATACCTGAGCTTCTCCTCAAGGTCAAATGGTGGGGTAGGTATAAGTTCCTTATCTTCTTCTCCAAAGAGTGATTGCATCTTCCCTTTCCCTTTCTTTTTTGCCTGATCTATGGCTTTTTGTATTGATGAAAGGAGTGAATGTCGGTTCCCTGGAAGCGTATCAAAGCATCCTGCTTTTATCGTATTTTCTATAACTTTCTTATTTACCAATCTTCCCCCTGCCCGCTCCACAAAGTTAAAAAAGTCCTTATATTTTTCTTTTTCTCTTTCTTTTACTATCGCTATAACGGCGCTCTCTCCTACATTTTTAATCCCTCCCAGTCCATATCTAATTGCGTTCTCTTCAGGAACGAATTGGTACATAGAGATATTAACATCAGGAGGTTTTATCTCTATTCCATGTTTTCTTGAATCTTTTATAAACTTCCTGATATCTTCCATTTCCTGGCCGATACTACTGGTGAGCGAGGCGGCATAGAATTCAACAGGGTAATGAGCTTTCAGATATGCAGTTTGGTAGGCAATTTCAGCATAACTCACAGAGTGAGCTTTATTAAAACCGTAACTTGCAAAAGAACTCATTTCGCTAAATATTTCATGTGCCTGTTTCTCTGTGAGTCCATTTTTGATTGCGCCTTTAATAAACTTTTCCTGCATAGATTCCATTACGTCCAGTTTCTTTTTACCCATAGCCTTCCGGAGTATATCTGCCTCTCCCAATGAAAAGTTGGCTATTACATTGGCTATCTTCATCACCTGTTCCTGATATAGCATAATTCCATAAGTTTCTTCAAGAACAGGTTTTAATTTGGCATGAATATATTCCGCATCCATCTTTCCTTTTTTCTTTAGAGCAAATTCATCTTGATCGATGTTCTGCAATGGGCCCGGCCGATAGAGTGCCACTGTTGCAACCAGGTCGGAAAAATTTGTAGGTTGGATTTTCCGAAGCATTTGTTTCATACCTGATGATTCCAGTTGAAAGACACCTGTAGTATCTCCTCTTCTTAATAGTTCAAAGGTCTTTTTATCATTTTTAGGGAGGTTATATATGTCTACCTTATGTGGAATATTTTTAAGCGTCTCCATTATGACAGAGAGTGTCTTTAAACCGAGTATATCTACTTTGAGTAATCCAAGCCGTTCCAGGGTTTCCATTGGGAACTGGGTTGAAATTAACTCTTCTCCGTTGGATTTAGTTATAAATAAAGGGACGTAATCGGTAATATCTCCAGGAGCAATGACTACACCTGCTGCATGTGTAGAGGTCTGTCTTATTAGCCCTTCCAGTCCTTGTGCA
The DNA here is from genome assembly GCA_030668705.1 of Candidatus Stahliibacteriota bacterium. Taxonomy (GTDB): domain Bacteria; phylum Hydrothermota; class UBA3072; order UBA3072; family UBA3072; genus DAOVFB01. Next base: position 36,915 of record DAOVFB010000002.1, on the reverse strand, counting down.
TATTGTATAAGTTCCTTCAGGTCCGGTCTATTGTTTATTTTTTCCTTGAGTTCCACTGATTTGTTGATGGCATCTTCAATTGAGATATCTCTATCTATTTCTTTAGCTATTTTATCGCATTCACCGTAGGGAATTTCAAGGACTCTACCTACATCTCGTATAACCGATCTGGCCTTTAAGATACTGAAAGTGACTATCTGGGCCACGTTCCTTTCTCCGTACTTCTCCTTTATATGTTGAATCACTTCATCTCGTCTGGTATCAGAGAAATCTATGTCCACATCTGCCATCGAGACTCGCTGTGGATTCAAGAAACGCTCAAAGATCAAACCGTATTTTAGGGGATTTATATTGGTAATGCCAAGACTATATAAAACAAGACTGCTGGTAGCTGAGCCTCTGCCTGGACCCACTGGAATTTTATGCTCTCGTGCATAATCCACGATATCTTTTATTATCAGAAAATAACCTGTGAGTCCCATCTCTTTTATAACCGAGAGTTCATAGGTAAGACGTTCTTTCTCTCCAGGAGTCACACGCAGAAGCTTTTCTTTCAGGCCCTTTAGAGCAAGATATTCAAGATACTCTTCTGCCCCTTTAAATCCCTTTGGAATTTCTATGGAAGGCAATAGTGTCCTATCTGTTTCAAATGGGACAGGTATGCATTTTTCTTTAATTTCCTCAGTGTTACGAATTGCTTCGGGAAGATCCTTAAACAATTCTTCCATTTCCTCGGTGGAACGGAGATAGAATTGATCGGTTGGGAGTGAGAATTTATTCTCTTCGCTTATTGTCTTTTTCGTCTGGAGAGCAAGGAGTATATTATGTTTCTTTGAATCTTCTTTTCCTAAGTAGTGAACGTCGTTGGTTGCAAGTAATGGAACATCAAATTCTCTTGCCATTGAAATCAAGATTTCATTGATTTCGTTTTCCCTCTGTATCCCTACCCTCATTATTTCCATATAGAAGTCATCTTCGAATTCTTTCTTGAAATATTCTGTATATTTACGGGCCTCTTCTGTTTTTCCCTCTTCAATATGTCCAGGTATTATTCCACTTCTGCATCCGCTTCCGATAATAATCCCCTTTTTATATTTTAGAAGTAATTCTTTATCCATGCGAGGTTTCCTGTAAAATCCCTCTATATAAGCAAGGGATGACAACTTCATCAAGTTCTTGTATCCCTCTTCATTTTTGGCCCACAGGGTTATATGGTAATTCTTAGACTTCTCTTTTCTTCCCTCTACAGAGAAATATCCTTCCATCCCGATAATTGGCTTTATATTTCTGCTAACAGCAGTCTGATAGAATTCGAAAGCACCGAACATATTACCATGGTCAGTCAGAGCTATAGCATCCATATCCAGTTCCTTAACACGGGAGATTAAATCATCTATCTTAATGGCTCCATCAAGAATCGAATAATGACTGTGGACGTGCAAATGTGTGAAACTCATAGTTTTTTCACTTTGACTCTACTGATACGTTGTTTGGAAGCTTTAAGTATTGTGATAAGAGTTCCAGAAATCTTAACTTCTTCACCTTCATGGGGCACATGTTCCAGCTTATCGATGAGAAGTCCGCCAATTGTGCGTATGTCTTCGACATCGTACTTAACATCCAGGATTTCTTCCAGACGGTCGAGTTCAAAGACCCCTGGCAAGACCAGGGAGCCGTCCTCTAATTTCTCATAAGTTGTTTTTTCTTTATCCAGTTCATCCTGAAGTTCCCCGACTATTTCCTCGATGAGGTCTTCTGTGGTGAGAAGCCCTGCTACACCACCAAATTCGTCCATAACGATTGCTATGGAGATATGCTTCTTCTGGAATTCTCTAAGAGTCGAAAGAACATTTTTGGTATAAGGTATAAAGTATGGTAATCGCATGATGTCTCCAGCATAGAACTTCATTTCACCTCCCCATAGACGGAGAACCTCTGTCATATATATCATGCCAACTATATTGTCTACAGACCCCTCAAATACCGGTATCTTGGTATGTCTTTTTTCCCTGAAGTGCTTGATAAGATCATCCATTGACGAGTCGATAGAAATACACTGCATATCCGTACGGGGGACCATAACGTCTTCCGCAACTGTCCTATCAAGTTCGAATATAGCGGTAAGCAGTTCTTCTTCGTCTTCTGTTATCACTCCTTCATCTTCGACTTCAGCAATTAATTCTTTTAGTTTTTTTTCTGTTTTAATTTGCGACTTTCTGAACCACTTCAGCATTAAAACCTTCTTTCATCGGGGATTATAATACCCCCTGAGGCTATAATCTTAAAACCTTCCTGGATAGATATGTCCGTTAGAAGAACATCAGATACTGGATATAAAAGATAGTAACCGGAAGTGGGATTGGGACTTGTTGGAAGGAAGATATTGTAATATTCCTTATTACTAATTGTCCATTTATCTTTGTTGGTGAGGAATGCAAGTGTGTATGTATTTTCCCATGGGTACTGAATGAGTACTACTTTACTAAAGGCAGAGCGATCCAGAAAAATGGTATTAGCCAGTCGTCGGGATGCATTGTATAGAACTTTTATGAATGGTACCTTTGTCATCATGTTATCCATCTGCTTTACAAACCATCTGCCAAGAAACCCCGAGGTAACAAGACCTATCAGATATACCCCTATTATCACAGCTACAAAACCAAGGAAAGAACTCAATGGTCTTGAAATATTGGCAAACGTTGGTATTCGGGTAAAGTAATTCCCCAGAAAGCCGCCGATTCTTTGAATTAAAAACCATACGACTCCAACTGTGAGTGCAAGAGGAAGTATTGCTACCAGACCGGTTATAAAGTGTCTCTTTATCTTGTTTTTAAGGCTCATATTCAGTCTAATATTACAGGGTTTATTCTATTAGTCAAGAGAGAAGGATTTAGTTCTCTTTATGGTGTATTATTTTACAAACACACTGAATGCCGCAACACCAAGTCCTATCTGGTAAATAAGAGTTGCGAAAGTTCCTGCAATCTCCCAGAAGGATTTGCCAACCTCCACTTTTTCGGGGACTATGATTGTATCACCTGGTTTAATTTCATCGGGATTCCTAACAACTTTACCTGACGCTCTTCTAACATAGATTCTTTTCTTATCCGCTGTTGGCTTTGGTCCACCTGACATACTTAAATAATCCTTGAGTGACAGACCTTCTTCGTACGTGATTCCTGTAGGATTGTATACCTGACCCACAACCTGAACGGTCTTGGGTAATTTCGGAATATTGAGAATATCTCCATCTTCAAGAGGCATATTTAACTGCTCAGGGTCATTAAGGTCTATTACCACTCTCCCGGGAGTTTCCATCCTGCTTAATTGGGTAAGCTCTGCTTGTTGGTTTGCGAGGTACTGCCTGCGGTTGGCTACTTCTTCAGGTGAAAGACCGGCTTCCATAGTTGTTCTTTGCTCCGCAAGGAGCCTCAGTCTGGTTTCCCTGATTAAATTCTTAATAGCCTTATGCTGAAGTTCAGCTACTGATTTTCTCGAAAATCTTGCTCCCCCAAGGTAAGCGTCTTTTGTAAATCCTCCTGCCCTTTCTATGACATCCTTTATTAAATCACCCTCTTTTATCGGGTAGGTACCTGGATAAGTAAATTCGCCAATAAGGGAAACATATCCAACTTCACGATAGGCTGGTTTCATCTTCACCAGAATATGGTCGTTGGGCTTGAGCACTATATTGAGAGCTGCACTATCGGTGAGTTCAATAGTTCTTATTGAAACACCATAATCAGGGTCTATGCTGAAAAGTTCCGCTTTTTCTGTAGCAGTTCGCGTAAGAATGCCCTTGAAAAGTAAATCGTCTACTGACATATCCGGACTTAACGGGTATACCCCGGGATGCCTTACTGCACCACTTATGCTTACAGTGAATTTTTCCTGTATCTCGTCAATAGAATAAACTCTCAGATTGTCCCATTCTTTCAATTCGATATTTTCTCTGGAGTTTTCATCCATTATTTTATTTAGATTTATCTCTATAATTTCGGGATTCCTTACTCCACGAAAACGGAGGAGTTCTGCTCTCTCTAAATAGGTTCCTTTTTTAAACCCACCGGCTTCTCTAATGAGATCCAGGATAGTCATTCCTTCATTCAAACCATAGGTACCACTTCTCTCAACATTTCCAGAAATTGTGATATAATTGCGCCTAATTGGTGGAACTTCAAATGTTTCAATAAGGTCACCGTTCTTTATTTTTATTTCATGTGCTTTTTTTCTGAATTCTTCCCTAGACTGGAACCTGAAATCTTCAATTACTTTCTTTTCACCATAAGAAACACGCTCTAATTGAATTCTAAAAGTTCCCCCGATAGGGAGCATTCCTCCACTCATCAGGAATATATCCGATAGATCGGCTGACTTATTTAATTCGAAAATGCCTGGCCTTGTTACTGCTCCTGTTACACCGACAATTCCTCCGATAGGAGGAACATAGATGATATCCCCTGTTTCCAACTGTATATTCGCCAATCTTTTCCCTTCGATCAGGATATCATACAAATCGGAAGTGCTGGTATACCCTTTATTTGAGATATATTTTATGCGTCTTAAACTCCCGGACTTCTTCGGTCCGCCCGCTTTGAAGAGAGCGGAGAGTGGGTTTGAAAGAGCACTGATATTATATAAACCGGGCCTTCTTACTTCGCCTAATATGAATATGTTAACACTCCTTAGTTCCCCCAGCACAACACTGACTTCAATATTTGTGAATTCTTTCTTGAGTGCTCTTTCTATGGTTTCCTTTGCTTCTTTATAGGTTTTTCCCCAGATATTAATCTGTCCTACCTTTGGTATCACTATCTTTCCATCACGGTCAATTATCTTGTCCCATGATTCATTCATCTGCCCGGAGACCTCAATTGTAATCTCATCCCCAGGTCCAAGTATATAGTCTTCTGCTACAGGAGTGAAAGATGGTATTACGGGAAGGGCCACTTGAAACATGTTGTACCCAAATTGTCTGAGTGTCACAATTGTTGAATCAAGTTTTTCTTCTACTTTAGGTAATTCTATTAAGAGTTGGAAATAGAGAGTGTCTGAAAGACGATATTCGCCTCTTATTGCGATCTTAAGCGATTCTGCTTTAAATAAACCCTTAAGTGAGTCCCTTAGAGATACAAGTTTAAGTCTGTCATTGGTTATGAAATATCGATTCTTAAACATTTCCTCGATTGTTGAGAGGGATTCGGCCCTAAATATTTCCGCCTCTGGCAAAGGCATTTCTGTTTCCTTCGGCTCTTCCTTGGAGATAACTTCACGGCCTCGCCGAAGTTCTTCTATTAGACTTTTGTCTATTGTCTGTGCAAATAAATTTGTTGCAGAGATAAGGAGCGTAACAATTAAGGATAGAAAAATATATTTTTGTTTTATCAACTCTTCCTCCATCTTTTTTGTGGAAAATATGATATAAATATGGGTTTTGTCAAGGTGTTATCATTCCTGGGAACTTAAAGAGTTTAACTAAAATCTTTAAGCTAGCTATGCCACTCCAGTATCAATTCGGTTTATACTTCGAAACTTTCACCTTCGATAGCTCCCATAACTGTTAATCCATCTCCGGAGATTTTATTCGCTTTGCCAACTATTTCATCTATTTCCGAATCCGGCCTGTAAGGGTCATGATGTGTCAGGTAGAGCTTCTTTACCTTTGCCTGCTTTGCAAAAGATACTGCTTTCTGCCAGGAAGAATGCCCATATCCTTTGCATTTGCTCATTTCTCCCTTTCTATATTGAGCATCATGAACGAGAATATCTGCACCTTTTACAAAGTCTAAGTGCTTCTTGTAAGGAACCTTAGCAATATCGGGATGATCCAATTCATTATCTGACATAAAAACGAAGGACTTCCCATTTTCTTCAAACTTGAAAGCATGAGTTTCAAGTGGATGATTTGTCCTTATTGAATTAACTTTTGCGTTGTCTATCAAAATTCCGGAGTTGCCAATTTTTTTAAACCTTATTTCTGCTGCAAGATGTTTAAATTGAACCGGAAAGTAAATAGTTTCCATTTGTCCCTTTAGTATATCCAGCAATCTCTCAAAGGTTGGAGAAACTCCATAGATATTCAACGAGAAGTCCTTACTGAAAATAGGCGTAAAAAATGGGAATCCCTGTATGTGGTCCCAATGTGAGTGGGTGAGAAAGAGATCAAGATGCTTAATACCTTTGGAGGTTATCTCTTTGCCTAACAGTCTTATACCGGTTCCTGCATCTATTATGATTTCTCTGTTATTCTTAAGGGCTATCTCCATGCAGGTAGTATTACCGCCGTATTTAACAGTATCTTTTCCCGGTGATGGTATTGATCCTCGAGTACCCCAGAATTTAACCTTCATAATTCAATTCATAATATTGAGATATCTTGATTTGTCAACCCATTTTTAATACTTGACATTTATACTCAATACTTTTATATTCATAGTGTGAGAGTTGGAAGAATATTATTAGTAGAGCGTTCTATTACAGAACAACAGTTAAAATTAGCTCTTAGAAGGCAAAGGGAGACGGGAGGGCGACTTGGCGCTAATCTTATGGCACTGGGGTTTGTTAATGAAAGGACACTTCTCAAGGCTCTCGAAAAGCATTTGGACGCAAAAGGGGTGATGCTTTCCGAGTATCCCATGGATAAAGAAGTTCTTAATTTGATTCCTCCCGAAATCGCAAGAGCCTATGGTGTAATTCCTTTGAAACGTGAAGGGAATGTTTTGTATCTCGCTATGATTAACCCCACAGATGTCCAGGTTCAAGATGATATCCGCTTTAGAACTGGCTGCACTGTAGTACCTATGGTAGCTGTTGAGACTTCAATAGAGAAGGTTTTAAAGGATCACTACGAGACTAAGGCACTTGAAGATGAGGTAATTGGTGATATCGTCTTTGACGATGATTCATTAGAAATTGTAGACGAAGCAGAGGGGGAAGAAACAGTTTCAGATTTGGCAGCGCAGGTAGATTCGGGCCCGGTAGTGGAGTACGTTAATTACCTTTTAAAGAAGGCAGTGGTAGAAGGGGCGAGTGATTTGCATGTAGAGCCTTACGAAAAAGACGTCCGAGTTCGCCTTAGAATAGATGGTGTCCTTCGTAATTATACGCCACCACCCTGGAGGCTTCACAAAGCAGTAGTTTCAAGATTAAAAGTTATGTCAAATCTAAAAATCCAGGAAAAAAGACAGCCTCAAGATGGTCGTTTTGAGGCACGGATAGATGGGAGAAGGATTGATTTTAGGATATCCACTGTCCCTACAATATTTGGAGAGAAAGTTGCACTCAGGATTTTGGACTCAGAGAGTATTGAGTTTGATCTTTCCAAACTGGGTTTTACGGAAAAGGGCTTACAGGATACGAGGATAGCAATCCAAAAACCTCATGGAATTATACTGCTTACCGGACCGACAGGCAGTGGAAAAACAACGACTCTATATTCCATATTAAGAGAGATTAATAAAATTACGGTAAACATTTCAACCGCAGAGGATCCGGTAGAGTATACGCTTTTTGGTATAAATCAGGTACAGGTTCGTGAAGAGATAGGGCTTACATTTACTTCTGCTCTGAAATCTTTCCTGAGGCAGGACCCGGATGTTATAATGGTTGGAGAAATCAGAGATAAGCCTACAACGGATATTTCAATACGGGCTGCCTTAACAGGACATATTGTTCTCTCAACCGTCCATACAAATTCTGCTGCTGCTACTATTACTCGTGTTGTAAATATGGGTGTTGCTCCCTTTCTCATGGCTTCGACCCTTGAACTTATAATATCTCAGAGACTTGTAAGAAAGGTTTGTCCCCGCTGCAAGGCTCCACATAAGTTATCAGATGAGGAAATAATAAAGAGGGGGTTCCGGCCTGAAGTATTTAGAGGCAAGGAGATTTTTCATGGAATAGGGTGCAATTATTGCAAGGGAACTGGCTATAAAGGCAGGAGTGGTCTTTTTGAGGTACTTGCAATGTCTCCAATTATCAGGAAAATGATAACAGAAGGAGCTACTTCAGATGATATTGAAGAGCAGGCTGTAAAAGAAGGAATGGAGACCCTCAGGGTAGAAGGATTAAAAAAAGTGCTGGAAGGTGTGACCACTATTGATGAAATAAGCAGAGAGACAATGGAGCGGTAGAATGAAAAAACTTGGCGCAATTCTTATATCTGCTGGAAAGATTACTCGCGAACAATTGGAAAGTGCTCTGAATAAACAAAAAAAAGTAGCAAAGAAGCTGGGAGCTATCCTTATTGAGGAAGGTTATATTTCTGAGCAGGACCTTGCAAAAACCTTAAGTCAAAAATTCAAAGTGCCTTCTATTGATGTTCGATTTGAAGATGTCGATCGTAAACTGACAAAGCTTATTCCTCCTGATATGGCACAGAGACACCAGGTATTTCCTATAAACAAAAGGGGAAGGAAACTGATTCTTGGGATGGTAAACCCTGGTGATCTGGTTGCAGTAGATGCTGTCGAATTTAAAACAAATCTCGAAGTTGAACCAGTTGTAGTAACTTTCCATACGATGAAACAATTACTGGAAGAGTACTATCCTGTTACCAAAGAAGTAGACAGGGTCGAGGAAAAGGAAGAGGAAGAGGAGGAATTTGAATTTACCTCCGGGGGCATTGAGGATGTCTTTGTTGGGGAGGAGGACGAGGAGGAGGAAGAAGAGGATTGGAGGAAGGAAGCTTCTGAGAAACCTGTAATCAAATTTGTAAATTACCTTATTTCTAGCGCAGTAAAAAAGGGTGTATCAGATATACACATAGAACCATACGAGAAGGTTCTCAGGGTTCGGTTTAGAATAGATGGAGTCTTGCAGCTGGTTTCAGAGCCACCTTATCGATTGAAAAATGCAATATCCACAAGAGTGAAGATAATGACAGGTTCAATGGATGCTTCTGAACGACGGCTCACTCAAGATGGAAGAATAAAAATAAGAGTTGACGGGAAACCAATAGACCTTCGAGTCAGTATTATACCAACTGTTTTTGGAGAGAAGGTGGTAATGAGAATCCTGGATCCATCATCGCTTATGTTAAATATGGAAGACCTTGGTTTTGAGCCTGACGCACTTCGTAAATTTTTAAATGCAATAGAAAAGCCGTATGGTCTTATTCTTGTTACTGGACCTACTGGAAGTGGGAAATCAACCACACTATATTCTGCACTCGCTCGGTTGAATTCTCCGGAGATTAACCTGATGACTGTTGAAAATCCTGTTGAGTATAATTTGAAGGGTATAAACCAGGTGCAGGTAAATCCCGTGATAGGGTTTAATTTTGCAGAAGCGCTTAGAGCCTTCCTCCGACAATCTCCTAATGTGATATTGGTTGGAGAGATCAGGGAAATCGACACTGCTTCCATCGCGATAAGAGCTGCTCTAACGGGTCATCTAGTTCTATCTACTCTACATACCAATGACGCCCCTAGTTCAATAAACAGGCTGATTGATATCGGGATAGAGCCTTTTCTTATTTCAAGCTCCCTGAATCTCGTTCAAGCGCAAAGGCTTCTCAGAAAAGTATGTCCGAAATGTAGGAGGAGAATAGAGACGGGTGAAACTGACAAAGTCAAGCTTTTGAATCAATTAGGGCTTACGGATGATGAAATAAGAAATAATGAAATATATACGGCAGGAGATGGATGTCAGCTCTGCAATTCTAGTGGTTACAAAGGGAGAATTGCTGTAACGGAAGTGATGCCTATTTCAATGGAATTAAGGAATATGATTCTAAAAGGAGCTACAACTGATGCACTGAGACAAAGGGCGGAAGAGGAAGGTATGAGGACTCTTCGGGGGGATGCATTGCTGAAATTAAAGGAGGGAATAACTACTCCAGAAGAGGTAATGAGGGTAACAGTTGAAATATAAGAGAATTAAAATTTAGAGGGGTTTTATGGCACTTAATATGAAAGATTTATTAGAAGAGATGGTTAAACGAGATGCAACTGATCTTCACCTTACAGTGGCAGCACCACCTATGTATAGAAAGGATGGGGAATTGGAGCGTACTAACTATGACCCCCTTTCTCCGGATCTGTTGAAAAGACTCATTTATTCAGTACTAAATGATCAACAGAAGAAGAAATTCGAGATGAATAAGGAGCTTGATTTAAGTTTTGGGATTCCAGGTCTCTCTCGTTTCAGGGCAAATGTCTTCTACCAGAGGGGTCAGATTGCTGCCGCTATACGAACAATACCTTTTAAGATTCGTACCTTTAAGCAATTAGGGGTTCCTGCTGTAGTTGCTGAAATGGCTAATGCGAAAAAGGGATTAATTCTGGTTACCGGTCCGACCGGTTGCGGTAAATCAACAACACTCGCTGCAATTATTGATAAAATAAGTAGAGAGAGAAAATCCCATATTATAACAGTAGAAGATCCTATTGAATATCTTTTCCGACACAAGAGAGGAATTGTAAATCAGAGACAGATCGGTTCTGATACTGATAAATTTATGATTGCATTAAAATATATATTAAGACAGGATCCTGATGTGGTTATGATAGGAGAGATGCGTGACCAGGAAACTATGGAATCAGCATTGAATATCGCTGAAACCGGTCACCTGACACTTGCTACACTTCATACAAATTCAGCTGCTGAGTCAATTTCAAGAATAGTAGATGTATTTGAATCCACCCGGCAGGCTCAGGTTCGCGCTCAATTATCCTTTGTACTCTTAGGGATTATAACTCAAAGTTTAATCCCTAAAATTTCTGGGGGTAGAGAACTCGCATTGGAGATATTATATGGAACCCCTGCCATAAAGGCTTTGATAAGAGATGGGAAGATTCATCAAATCTACTCCCATATCCAGGCAGGGAGAAAATATGGCATGATGACCATGAATCAGTCACTCTATAGGTTGTATGTAGAACGGAAGATATCGTTAGAGGATGGTATGTCATATTCCAGGGACCCAAATGAGTTAGAGCAAATGATACAGAAAAAAACAGCGGTTGTACAATAGGAGGTGAAGAATGCCAGTCTATTTATGGAAAGGCAGGACGCCAAGTGGCTCTATAGAAAATGGAGAGATAGCAGCAAGTAATCCTGAAGAAGTACATCGTATATTAAGAGAAAGAAAAGTTGTACCTACTTCAGTGCGTCCAAAACCAAGGGAAATAACATTACCTTTCTTAAAGGGGAAGGTATCAAACAGGGATATTTCTGTTTTTACCAGACAGTTCTCAGTGATGATAAATGCAGGGCTGCCTTTAATAAAATGTCTTGAAATACAGGTTGAACAGGTTAAATCAGAGAAGTTTAAGGATATTCTGAAAGGCATTATCTCCTCTGTCGAAGGAGGATCTACATTGGCCGATGGTCTCAGAAGGTATAAGGATACCTTTGGCGATCTCTATATTAATATGGTGGAAGCTGGTGAAAAAGGTGGTGCACTCGCAACGATACTTGGTAGACTGGCTGAATATCTTGAAAAGGCTGATGAGATAAAAAGAAAGATTAAAGGCGCGATGATATATCCTGCAATGATTGCTATAGTTGCTGTTATGGCTGTTGCAATAATGTTACTCTTTGTTATTCCGACCTTTGCACAAATGTATAGTGGACTTGGAGCACAGTTACCAGGACCTACAAGAGTCGTAATAGCACTTAGCAATTTCTTGCAAAGCTATATACTTTATATCATAGCGGTGGTGGTGGGATTATTGATTGCCATAAGATATTATTATAGAACAGAGGATGGACATCTCCGCATAGATGCTTTCCTTTTGAAAGTTCCAATATTCGGAACACTTATTAATAAACAAGCAATCACAAGATTCTCTCGCACCCTTGCCACTTTGCTGGCCAGTGGTGTTAATATATTGGATGCTCTGGAAATAACCGCTGGAACCACAGGCAACAAAGTCGTAGAAAATGCAATATTACGTTCGAGAACATCAATTGCACAGGGAGAATCAATAGCTGAGCCACTCGCTAAAGAAAAAGGCATATTTACTCCAATGGTTATTCAAATGATAACGATTGGAGAACAAACTGGTGGATTGGATGAAATGTTAGAAAAGGTCGCAGACTTCTATGATGATGAGGTGGATCAGGCGGTACAGAATCTAATGAGTGCACTTGAACCAGTAGTTATTGTGTTTCTTGCAGTCATTATCGGTGGTATGGTTATGGCCATGTATCTTCCGATCTTCCAGATGGCTTCTCAGTTTATGGGATAGATAGTGAACCGATTCAGTAGATATTTTCTTTACCGGACCGTTCTTTTTATTTCTGTCCTGGGTATTACTATTTTCTTTATTAAGGAGGGGGGGAGTTTATTCCCTTTATTAATTTTTTTACTTCTTTTTATTATTGATGAAATTCTCGTTCGTACCCTTCAGAAGGAAATAAAGCTTTTCAATATCCTTATCGATTCTACCTATCTTTCTATATTTATCATCTTTACCGGTGGCGTATATAGTCCTTTTGCGCCATTTTATTTTACTTTCATAGTCCTTTCCGCTTATTTGCTTGCTCCTCTTGATTCTTTTATTACAGCTGGTTACTCTGGTTTACTCTATGGGTTGATTTGTCTTGTATTCCCCGGTTATATACCTGAGCGTCTTGTGCTGATTACTTTGCCTCCGGTTCCTTCCCTGCCAGATGTTTTGCTGAATTATATCATTTATTCCCTATCCTTTTTGTTTACTGCTGCTCTTTCCTCTTTTGTTGTTGAAAGATTTAGGAGGGAAATGATTAGATTGAGAGTTACCACAGGTGATATATTAGGAGCCATTGATTATGGAATTCTAACCATTGACGATAAGAGAAGAATTGTCTGGAGTAATGAAATAGCTTCGATTTTACTTGATGATGATTTAGAGCCGGGTAAGTATATTGACAGAATTTTACCTGGTCCTTTCTATGACTCGCTGGAGAAGGTATTTTCCGATGAAAAAAAAGAAGCGGAGATTGATTTTCGGGATAGGATTTATAGGATTAGAAGAAATGAATTACACCAGGGACAGGGAACTATTTTATTGATTAATGATGTAACTCTGGAAAAGCAACGTGAAGAGGAAATACAAATGCGTGAGAAGCTAATTACCATTGGACAATTTGCTGCAAACCTTGCGCATAGTGTCAGAAACCCTGTGTCTTCGATAAGGGCTTCAGCTGAGTTATTTGATGTGGAGAAAGGAGAATACTTTGATAAGAACAGACGCCTTAAAAGGTTAATTATAGAGGAGTCTGACCATCTGGATGGATTGGTTCTGAACTTTCTGGATTTTACCAGGGGTTTAGAAATTAATCCAGTGGAGGTTCATCTGCGTGACCTCTGTGGAGAAGTAGAAATATTACTTAAGAAAAGCAAGTATTTCGATGATAATATTAGCATCGAAAATAGAGTTAGTGATACTATAAAAATAAAAGCAGACCAGGCACTTCTGAGAAGTGCACTCCTTAATCTTGGTACGAATTCCCTTAAGGCAATGAGAAACGGAGGACAACTAATTTTTAATTGCCATACAGACGGGAAGATTGTTATCGGAGTGGAAGATACGGGCTGTGGGATACCTGAAAAGGATATAAAGAGAATTTTCTCTCCATTCTATTCTCGTTTTAATGATGGATTTGGCTTTGGACTTGCTATTGTAAAAAAGATTATAGAGTTACACGGCTGGGATTGTAAGGTTGACAGTCAATTAAACAAGGGTACTAAATTCAGGATTACAATATGAAGGATGTGAAAGAAAGGATTCTCGTAATAGATGACGAAAGGAATCTCCTTGAAGTAATCAAGCTGGGTCTCCTGGAAGAAGGTTATAGTGTGGACGTATTTTGTAATCCAATTGGAGCGATAGAAAAATTTGGAGAGGGGAATTACGATGCAGTAATAACCGACATAAAAATGCCTGAGGCTTCGGGGATGGAAGTATTGAAGTACTGCAAGGAGAAAGATCCTGGTGTTGTTGTTATATTGATAACGGCTTACTCTTCAGTGGAATCAGCGATTGAGGCTATTAGAGGGGGTGCTTCTGAGTACATAACAAAGCCTTTCAGGATGGCTGAGTTATTATTGCGTTTGAGGAAAGCGCTGAAAAAAGCAAGAATTGAAGAAATGAATGTAAACCTCAGGAGGGAGAAGCTTAAAGAGTTTGAACTTATTGGCAAGAGCGAGAAGATTGAGGATATAAAGAGAAAGATTGAAAAGGTTGCTGTTACTGATTCTCCGGTTCTTATTACAGGAGAGAGTGGGACGGGTAAAGAACTGGTTGCAAATCTTTTGCATTATAATTCAAGTAGAGTAGGGAAATTTGTCCCTATAAATTGTGCTGCATTCCCATCTGAACTACTGGAATCAGAATTGTTCGGATATAAGAAGGGAGCCTTTACAGGTGCAGATAAGGATAAGAAAGGCCTGTTCAAGGTTGCAAATAGAGGAACTTTATTTCTTGATGAAATAAGCACTCTTCCTCTGGGTCTTCAACCAAAGCTCCTCAGGGCAATTCAGACAATGGAATTTACCCCCCTCGGAGATACAAAACCAGAACATGTTGATGTTAGAATAATATCTGCAACTAATAGGAATATTGAAGAGTTAGTTGAAAAAGGAGAATTTAGAGATGATCTCTACTATCGTTTGAATGTAATACCAATTTGTGTTTCGCCTCTTCGCGAGCGAAAAGAAGACATCCCGCTTCTTGTAGAACATTTTATCGAAAGGATATCAAAAAGACTGAATATGAAAAGGAAGGAACTATCTGATGAGGCAATGAAAACACTTTTCGAATATGATTGGAAGGGAAATGTAAGAGAATTAGAAAATCTTCTCGAGAGAGTGATAGTACTGGAAGATTGCGATATAATTGATAAAGACTCCTTCCCTAAAAATACCAATAGGAAAGAGTTGTCCGGGTCATTAAACCTTGAATTTCTTGAAAGACAAGCGGTTATAAAGGCTTTAAAGATTTCGAGGGGAAAGAAAAAAGAGGCTGCAGACCTTCTGGGTGTCCATCCCTCGACCCTGTATCGAAAGCTAAAGAGTTTGGATTTAGGTTCACTTGACATTAAAGAATAGCATGTTAACATAAGAATATGTGGTTTATTTTCTTTCTTTCTGGTGCAATAAATACTGATTTTCAAGTAGAGAGAGATACGAATCTAATACCCTACGTAATTGCTCATTATAAGATTCCGTATTCTGATGTTACCTTTTATAAAAAAGACACTCTCTACGAGGCAAGGTACATCTCAGTCCTTGTTGTTAAGAAAGGGAAACATCAAATTGGAGGAATGAGTAACAAAGAGAAAATAGTGGTAAAGGACTATTTGGAAACCATTTCTCCCAATAAGAGTTCTGCTGGGACACTTAAGGAAGAACTTAGGAATGGTGATTATAAGGTAATTTTAAATATCTGGGATCTCCAATCCAACAGACGCTGGAGTTGGGAGGAGGATATTGAGATTCCGGAGATAGAGCCGCTGGATATTGGTTCAATACAATGGTTTTCTGACCCTTCACATATCATCAGTACCAAGGACACAGTAAGGGTCAAAATTATAGTATTTGATAAGGGGAAAGTTGGAGGGCAATTATCTTATTACTACAGGAGCAGCAAAGGGGGTATATATTCCAAGACTGATACATTGCTTGAAGGTAGTAAGAGGTATTTAATCAATATAAATTTAGGGGCAAATCAATTCCCTGAAAATACGTATAAATTGGTGGTGCAACTGAAAGGTACTAATGGCAGGGAAATCCGAGAAAGGTCCATGGATTTCGAAATACGAGAACCATTTTTCCAATCAAAAATGTTTTTCAAAAGGGTCAGAGAGCTTACATATATAGCAACAACAAAGGAAATGGACGAACTCCTTAAAGCTAAGGTCGAAGAAAGGAAGGAACTCTGGCAGGAATTCTGGAGAAAGCGTGATCCCACCAGTGGTGATGAAATCAATGAATTCAAGGAAGAATATTTTAGAAAGATAGATTATGTACAGGAGCATTTTTCCACGGGACTTACTGAAGGGTGGAAGAGCGATAGGGGTAAGGCTTACATTCTTCTTGGTCCTCCCGATTACGTTGAGCGCCATCCTTTTGAGATGGAGGGTAAAGCATATGAGATATGGTACTATTATATTAAGGATTACCGATTGGTTTTTGTCGAACAATATAATCTTGGAGAATATAAACTAATAAACCCACCGAGAGGTTTTTAGATGGTACTTGTATTGTTAAGTTTAACGATAAATCTTGATATAGCCCAATTTTCCCTGTCTCCGGAGGAAACGTACTGTGAGATATACTACTCAATGCCCACTAAAGGATTAAAGTTTAATGAGGCAGGCGGAAAATTCACTGCTGAATTTCCCGTTATTCTTCGAATTACTGATAAAGCTACAAAAGAAACATTCAGTGAGACGTTTCATAAAACCGTTAATGTTTCCAACCCGGATGAGGAGTTAGAATTCTCTGATGTTCGGCTTGTTGTGCTCGGTTCGAAAAAAAGATATAATATTAGATTAGAGATAGAAAACAATAAAGGAGAGCCATTCTGGGCTGAAACCACAATTGTTTCTCGAGATTGGGGTGACAAATTCCAATTTAGTGATATTCAGGTGTCTCATACTCTGCTACCGACAACTGAGGAAAACAGCTTTGTAAAGAATGGTTATAAGCTGATTCCTTTCCCGAGGAGAACGTTCAGTAAAAATAGGTATCTACTTGCGAGTTATTGCGAACTTTATGGTTTAAAGGAAGATTCTGTTTTGATTACATATATCATCACAGGTAGGGGAGATGAGATAGACACAGTATTTAATAGTCATTACGAAACTGCAGGTGACATGATTGTTATACCAATGATAGCAAATGTCTTGGGCTATTCTCCGGGAACATATACACTAAAACTAATAGCGCGTGGTGATTTGCATGTGGCGATGTCCAGTAAGCGCTTTTCTATTAAAGAAATCAAAAGAAAAGCAACTTTTTCTATTCCTGATTCTATTCTGGAATATGCTTCCTTCATAAATTATATTGCGAGTTCAAGGGAGGTGAGGGAGTTAAATTCCCTTACCCTTCCAGGAAAGAAATTGTTCCTCCTTAAATTCTGGAGTAGAAGGGACCCAGATCCAGATACAAGAGAGAATGAAGCATTAATCGACTTTGTTACGAGAGTGAAAAATTCAGATCAAAACTTTTCTACCGAAAAAAGGGGAAAGGAAGGACGGTTTACCGATAGGGGAAGGATCTATATAAAATATGGCCCCCCTGATGATATAATAAGGAGAACCTCTGAACTAGAGGTCGATCCTTATATCATCTGGCACTATTTTGACACTGGGGAATGGTTCATTTTTATGGATAGGGATATGTCAGGTGAGTACGATATAATATACTCCAGCATTGATGCAGAACCCACAGAACCAAACTGGGAAGGCCTTATCCTTCCCGAAGACAGAAGTAAAATTTCGGGGCCAGGATATTGAGGCTTATGCATAAGGAAATTACTGCTCTCTCGACAGTAGAGGATGTTGTAAGAGAATACCCCGATACTATTGATGTATTTATGGATTTTGGTATGAATCCGATAGTCTGTGGAGATCCGGTTTGGGGAACTATTGGTGAGGAAGCAGATAGAAACAATGTAAATGTTGATTCATTGATTATGGAGTTGAATAAGATAATAAGAGAATAAAACTTGCCGTTTGCTTCTTTTTAATGTCTTAAATTTTTGCTATCTACCGTTTAATTTACTGGCCTGTATTTATATTTAGTCGAAAAAGTTACATACTTTAAAAGGCAAACATTTACACAATTTATAGCTTTACGCCCGATACTTAAATCTCCTTAATGAAGAGTAAATATTTTTCTTGACTTTTCTTTATGAAATTGTTATATTGAAATCAGTGAATAACAGGGTTGGATATGGATAATACTATAGGAAGATTTGGGAATTTTTTACTTGAATCCAGAATTTTTTAAAGAAAAAATAGCAAAGGAGGTTAAAATGGCTGATGTGAAAAAGGGGAAAGAGATTATTGATACGGATAGTGCTATAGAAGAAGGGAAAAGTATCGCATGGCTTTCATATCTTGGTATTCTATTGCTTATTCCACTCCTGGTGAAACCGGATAACTCATTCTGTAAACATCACGCAAAGCAGGGATTGGTAATGTTTTTGTGCTGGTTTGCTCTATGGATAATAAGTCATATCCCGATTTTAGGTTGGTTTATTTGGATTGTTGGATGGATCATTTTGGTGGTTCTTGCTATTGCTGGAATTATTCAATCCCTAACAGGGAAATACTGGGAAGCTCCTCTGGGAATATATATGTTGTCAGAGAAGTTTAAATTCTAAGGAAGGGATATTAGCAAGGATTGAAAATAAGTCGAACTTTAAAGGAGTAAATTATGTCTTTAGAGGAATCACTTAGTGAGTGGGTTGATGATATTGCAAAAAGAATCCCTGGATTCGGAGGATACTACAAAAAGGAAAAGAGAAGGGAGAACGACCAGAGATTGAGAGAGAGGATATTCCATAAGTTAAATGATATCCAGGATATTCTAAATGAAAAGGGTAGAATTATAACTAAGTCCGGGGATCTCTCCCCACTTGACGGAATTGAACAGATAAGGAAAAGATTGGAGAAGTTAATGGATGGAATAAGATATGCTGAGTATGGATATAGCGGGTTCTTTGACGAGAAGGAGATTTCCATGGATACATTACGTTCTGTTTATAAAGTTGACCTTGAACTTCTCCATTGGGTGAAAGATTTTATATCCTGTACTGATATTGATTCCGAGCTTGATGATGTAAACGATTATATTGAGAATGGATTAAAACTCCTTAAGAAGCGTTCTGAAATTATAGAGGGGGTCTAAAGTGTCTCTATTTCTGGAAGTTATCGAGTTTTTAAATGATGAGGGTAATGAGATAGTTCATAGGATTCCACAGGATGGTTCAGCAGAAACTTCCCTGGGTAGTCAGCTCATAGTAAGAGAGAACCAATCAGCAGTGTTCTTCCGGGATGGCAGGGCTCTTGATACCTTTGGACCAGGGAGACATACGTTGACAACTGCCAACCTTCCGGTTCTCAAGAGAGTAGTGGGTGCTGTCTTTGGGGGGAAGAGCCCATTTCGGGTCGAGGTATATTTCGTTAGTAAAAGGGTCTTCACCAATGCGAAATGGGGAACACAGGAACCCGTTCCCTTCAGAGATAAAGAGCTCAAGATGATAAGGATAAGAGCTAATGGAATATATTCGTATAGAGTCGAACAGCCCCAGTTATTTGTGAATAAGATTGTTGGAACAGAGAGCATCACGGATAGAGACGAGATTGAGAACTTCTTTAAGAATGTTATCATCTCAAGATTGACTGATTTCCTTGGTGAGACTTATTCTACCATCTTTGATCTTGCCAGGGATTATGATGAACTCTCGGCCGGTGCGAAATCAAGAATAGATGAAGATTTCGATAAATATGGTCTTAATCTTACGGATTTTTATATAAGATCAATAACGCCTCCCCCTGAGGTACAAAAGATAATAGATGAAAGGACAGGTATGGGGGTTGTAGGGGACCTGGATAAGTTTACTCAGTTTCAGGCTGCAAAGGCTCTCAGGGATGCTGCATCTCAGGAAGGTGGAGCAGCAGGCACGGGGGTTGGTGTTGGTGCAGGTATTGGTATGGGTGCGATGATTCCGGGCATGCTTCAGAAAGGTAGGGAACAGAGAACTACAGAAGAAAAGGATTCTGGAGCAACTCCCAGCCGGAGTTGTCCTCTGTGTGGGAAACCAGTTCCAGATGATGCAAAATTCTGTCCTAAATGTGGAGCAAAATTAGAGGGAAGCCGTTTTTGCCCTGAATGTGGAAAAGAAATTCCACCTGATTCAAAATTCTGTCCTGGCTGCGGAAAGAAGCTATAAAGTTCTTTATGAAATGTCATATCAGGAACATAATATTCTGCGGTTTTTCTTAAAAAGTAGTAGATGAAGATTCATTGCCCACAATGTGATGCATTAATAGATGTAGGAACTGACCGTATCATCAGAAAATGTCCATATTGCGGTGTTCATTTAGTTTACAGGAAGGGTGTATTCTTATCGCGTGAATCTATAAAACCCACACACCACTCCTCTGTTGCCGTAAAACTCCTTAAGAACTTTGCGGGGAAGAAATTAACTGTAGAGATGGAGTATTTCCCATTCTATAGGATAGTAAGAGAGGGTGAAACCCATTTTATCCCTGGAAAAGCAATTGATTTATACGGTATAGACCGGTATGTTCCTCGTGGGGATAGAGTGCCGCTAACCTTTGATGTTGAGGAACCTGAGTATTCAGTAGATGTTGCGCTTGATATGGCCGGGCTTGAAAAGGCAGATTCAATAGTCATAGTCTATTTGCCTTTCTTTACCGCATTAGATGGTGATACTATCTACTATGTAGATGCAGCAACGGGAAATATTCTTTCTAACACCCTGCTCTCTAGGAGAGAAGTAAACATGAATAAACATCCATTGGCTATTCTTAACTGGTTAATTGTTTCACTCCTTGTCTTATTCTTACCCTTTAATCCAATCCTTAAGATTTTTATAGCCATTTCAATTACTGTAGGTTTTTACTTCTTTGAATATCAGAGGGAAAATGTCTGAAAGAGTTGTCATTTCCTTTGTATGCCCCAATTGCGGGGCTGAGGTAAATGCCCTGGAAGGGCATACTAATGTTCAATGCGACTACTGTGGGAGTAGACTCCTCATAACCGAGCGATTAGGAATGCCCAGGGTCTTTTCAAGACCTGTTGTAAAGAATCCACGAGGTATAATAAAAAGCATTGCTGGAAAGGATGCAAAGATTATCGATCTGGACCTGCTTTTTATCCCCATGATAAAACTCAGGGCAGAGATAATTGGATGGATACACGGGTATAAGAAGGGAGAGGTGAAAAAGGATTATCACTACGATAGTTCAGGTGGAAGCCAGGCCAATTTGCTTTCCAGTGGAACTTACCCCCGTGGGTCCTCTTCTATTGGAACTCGAGTTGTAGGAGAGAAGAGAGTAAAAAAGAAGGTAAGACGCATTCTGGAAATGAGAATAGACCCCTCAAATTTTTATCGTTTTGGGATAGAAAGGATAAAACTCGAGGAGAAGAAATTCGAACCATATGATGATAGCCTTTTGCACCAGTTCGGTAATGTATTCGATCTGCCTTTGTCAATCAAGGAATACTTGAAACAGGGAGAAGATACACTGATAAGCAATATTACCGGGGAATATCGTGGATGGGATAAGTTTAAATGGAACCTCAGAGCAATCAAGAAGAGCGCCATCGTTTACTATTGTCCTGTATATTTCTCACGTCTGGAAGTGGATGGTGTTCCTTATACATATTCCATTGATGCAGTTTCCGGAGAAGTATTGATTAAAGAAGCAGTGGTTCGCAAGAAAGAGAGAAGGGTGATTAAGTTAAATCCCCTGTATGCTATTATTGGTCTGGCCGGGGTTACAATTTCTGTACTTCCTTCGGTTATAGGTAGGGGATGGACTCTTCTGGTAGGTCTGGCAGTGCTCTTTCTTATATGGGAGTTGCAATATGGGACAGAATGATATTAAACTAATCCCATTCCGGTGTCCGGAATGTGGGGAAGAAATTGATAGTAAAGAAGAAGATTGCGTATATTTTTGTTCAGTTTGCGGCCTGGGATTTCAACTTGAAGGAGATAGGTTTAAGAAAGTGGATGTCATTTATGCAAAGCCCCTAAAAGAAGTTGGGAAAAGGCCGTTATATTATCTTCCCATGTGGCAGATTCAGACGACTATCTCCATAAAAGAACAATATTCATTAAATTATCAGGATATCCCCGAGGAGTTACTCATAAACCGCCGATTCAGTAAGTTGCTTACCGGTTTATTCAAAGATAGGAATGCTGAGAAGAAGATGATTTTCTTTGTGCCTGCTTTTGGCATTACCAACAGGTACCAATTGATGGATGAGCCAGGATTTCAATTTACAGTGGATCCGCCAAAACTTATAGGGACAACTCCTAAGCATATGATAGGAGCAGAGTATACTTACAAAGATGCAAAGGAACTCACAAGAGTTATGTTTCTTTCAATACAAGCACATACAAGAGCCGATATTCTCGATGCGGATATTGACTTTGTGTTCCACCGGTATAGGATAGCAGGTATACCATTCTATGAAGAGGAAGGCTTACTTGTTGATGGAATAAAGGGATTCAGAATTTTTAAAGATGCATTAAAAAACTGGGATGAGATAAAGAAACACCTAAAGAGAGGAGGCAAGTAATGGCAAGGATAAGACCTTTTAAAGCACTAAGACCAAAGAAGGAAGAGGTAGCAAAGGTAGCATCTCCTCCCTACGATGTTTTGGGGAGAACTGAGGCGAAGGAACTCACAAAAGATAATCCTATTAGTTTTTTGCATGTTGTAAAGGCAGAGATTGATTTACCGGATGGGATTGATACCTATGATGATAGAGTGTATGAGAAAAGCAGAGAGAACTTGAACATTTTAATAAACGAGGGGCATCTCATAGGAGAGGATTCTCCCTCTTTCTATTTATATACTCAAGGGATTGGTGCCCATATTCAAAATGGACTTGTATGTCTGGCATCTGTGGATGAATACGATAAAGATCAGATAAAAAAGCACGAACTCACTCGAAAAGCTAAAGAGGAAGATAGAACAAGGCACATAGATATCTTAAATGCACAAACTGGTCCAGTATTCCTTTCCTACCGTGATGATGATAGCACGGCTGGATTGCACGATATCTATGAAAGAATACGAAAGAGGGAATCACTATATAAATTTGAGGGCGATGGTGGTGTACTCCATACTGTCTGGAGGATAGATGAAGTAAAAGAGATTGAAGAGATACAAAATATAATAAAAAGAGCGGAATCACTTTATATTGCTGATGGTCATCATCGGTCAAAGTCAGCCAGTCTTGTAAGGGAAGTCAGAAGAAAAGGGAACCCAAATCACACTGGAAGAGAGGAGTACAATTATTTTCTTTCGGTAATATTCCCCCATACCGAACTAAAGATAATGGCTTATAATCGAGTGGTAAAGGACTTAAACGGTCTTAACAAGAAAGAATTTATTGATAGAATAGGCAAGGATTTTATAATTGAAGAAGTGAGTGGAAGATATGAACCAGAGGCTAAACATCATTTTGGGATGTATCTTGACGGGCGATGGTTTCATTTGATAGCCAGGGAAGGCACTTTCCTAAAAGACGATGTTGTGGGCTCTATCGATGCTTCTATTCTTCAGGCAAATCTCCTCAATCCAATACTTTCGATAAAGAAGCCGAAACAATCTGATAGGATAGATTTTGTTGGAGGGATTAAAGGATTAGAGGGCCTTCTGTACCTCATAGATTCAGGGAAGTTCGCCCTGGCATTTGCTCTCTATCCAACATCGATGGAGGAATTGATGTCGGTTGCTGACGAAGGCCTCAATATGCCTCCTAAATCCACATGGTTTGAACCTAAGTTAAGGTCAGGACTGTTTGTACATCAGTTATAGGGTATATGAGTAAATTAGTTGATGCGTGCAGGGGTATATTCAATGCTCATAGTGGCTACCAATTGAAAACTGCTATACTTTAATAAATGCTTCTACTTTTATTTTGTTTCTCTCCGAGAGATATACCGGTGGCAGATAACACTCCACCTTTAATTAAAGGAATATATCTCTCACCCGGAGTTATCCATTCCAGTTATGGTTTGAATAAGTTCTATCAGATGGTAGATCTGGGACTGCTTAACACTGCTGTTATTGATATTAAAGACGTTAAAGGTAGAGTTATGTTTTCTCTCTATAGCGATTTTATAAAGGTGGCAAAAGAGAAGGGAATATACCTGATAGCAAGACAATGTGTCTTTAAGGACAGGTATTTTGCTCTTAAAGACTCCGGTAGGTATGCACTAAAGGATACTAAGGGAAATATATGGTTTGAGGAAAAGTCGGGATACTGGACAGATCCTTCGCTAAAAGAAGTTAGAAACTACAATTTACGCATTATAGAAAAAGCGTATGAGATAGGTTTTGATGAAGTCCAGTTTGATTATATCCGTTATCCCTCAGGGAGTAAACGGTATAAAAATAATACCAATAAACTCAGCCGACTCCTTCAATTTCTGGATACAGCTATTACTCATGCACCACCGGGGCGGAAGATATCTCTTACACTGTATGGTTATGCCGTCTGGGGAGATGTTCTCATAAAAGAAGGGCAAAATCTCGAGAAAATGGCGGAGAAGGTGGATGCTGTTTATCCAATGTTATACCCTTCTCATTTCAGAAATGCTTTTATGGCTGACTCAACAAAGGAATGGCGAACATATTCAATCATCTATAGGTCAATAAAAAAAGCAAGAGAAAGGTTATCAAATAAGGGAATCCGAATAACTCCTTACATTCAAGCCTTTAATTGGAAACAATCAAAGTTAGGTAAGGAATATATAAAGAATCAGCTAAGAGCTGTTTATGATTCAAGAGGAGATGGGTTTATACTTTGGGAAGCAGGAGGGGACTATGATAAGGCTTGTCAGGAATTGATAGATCTGGATATAGAATTGGGGAGAGTACGCCCCCAATTACTTTCTTTATAATGCTTGTCATTATTAAAAAATCCTCCAGTGCTAATTCGATGTCATGAAGGTTGAAGACATTAAGCGAATCTTAGGAGATAAATATCTTTCGAAATCGCGGGGACAAACCTTACTTCTGGACGAAAATATAGCACAGAAAATTGCTGATTTGGTAGGTTGTGTAGGGGATGCGAGGGTTCTTGAGATTGGGCCGGGTCTTGGGATTATAACAAAGCATCTAATTGAAA
Source organism: Candidatus Stahliibacteriota bacterium (assembly GCA_030668705.1). Lineage (GTDB taxonomy): Bacteria > Hydrothermota > UBA3072 > UBA3072 > UBA3072 > DAOVFB01. The sequence continues at coordinate 12,080 of DAOVFB010000002.1, read as the reverse complement.
AGGGGTATGAAGTTGAGGCTGTAGAGGTTGATACGGATTTTTGTAAATATTTAAGAAGTATGGGTGTAGAGGTAATAAATGATGATTTTCTCGAATTCTCCATTGATGATTCCCTGCCTCGTGTTATAGTTGGTGCGCTGCCATTTTCAGTATCTATTAAGATACTTCTTCGATTGAAGGAATACAGGAATCATTTTAAGGAATGGGTTGTTGTTATGCAAAAGGAAGTAGCTACACGTTTGACCTCCACACCTAATGAAAAATCATACTCTTCACTATCTATTCTCTTTCAAATACTATATCAAATGGATATTGAATTCGATATTCCCCCACGGTCATTTTTCCCTGCACCCGAGGTAACTTCCGCAGTGGTAAAAGCCTCACTCAGAAAGAAGCCTATGATAGAAGTATCGGACGGCTTTGAGCGCTTCTTGCAAGATATATTTCGCTACAGGAGAAAAACATTAAAGAATAACCTTTTTGATTATGATATAAAGAATATAAATTTTCCTTTGGAACGTAGAGCCGAATCCTTAAGTGTTTATGAAGTAGTTAAACTTTACAGGGAACTTATGAAGTGAAGGGCATATACATTTTAATACTTAAGCTCTCTTCGGAGAAAAATATAGGGGTGGGTAAGCTTGGCAGGATATTATTTCAAAGTGGGTATTATGCCTATATAGGATCTGCTCTCTCGGGAATCCACAGATTAGACAGGCATCTAAATAATATAGAGAAGGGAGGTGTTCAAAACCCACATTGGCATATCGATTACATAGTTCCTCACCTTAAAGTTGTAGAATGGGTTTTTGCTTTGACTGTAAAACCTGGAAAAGAAGAAGAGATGGCAAATAAATTATCAGGGAATCTGAGTTATATCCCTGGGTTCGGTTCCTCTGATTCAAGTGCCCCTTCTCATCTTTTCTTTGCAAGAAATCTTCTAAAATTAAAGGAGGAGGTGAATGAGACATGCAGGGTACTTGGTTTAAATCAAATATATGCGAGAGAGTTTGGCTAAGGTTGATTGGTTATAGTAAAGGTCAATTTAGGCGTGGGCATTTTATCCTGCCTGTAGTATTTTTGTTGTTTTTTCTCTTAAGTTGTAAAAAGGAGAAACCATTAGTATATAATTTTCCTGTTAATTCACTGGCGAGAACTATTGCGAAATTCAATATTAAACTGGATAATAAGGTCTCATATGATGGATTGGGATCTATAAGGATAGATTGTGAAGATACCACTACTGCCTATCTATTTGTGTTGAGGGATATTCCTGTTGAGAGGCCAAAACTCGTATGGGAGGTTTACTGTAAATCGAAAGATTTAAAAGGTAAGGCCTTTTTAGAAATAGGTGTTCAGATTCCTGGAAAGTACGGCAAGGGTGTCGAGACGTTTCTTCATTGTTCAAGGGATAGTTTATGCGGGACAACTGATTGGGAGAAAATGGAAGTAGAATTTCTGGTAATGGAAAAACGCAAAGTTGATATCGTCCAGTTAAACATGATTGTTGAAGGTAGCGGAACCGTCTGGATAGATCAGGTCAGGCTTACCGTCCTACCGATAAGGTAGCTAAGTAACCCAATGGTTGCGGGGATGGTGGGTTTAATCAAAATCAGTTTTAATCAGTGGAAATCTGTGTCAAAAAAGGGGGAGGAGGGGATAATTTTGCAATTCACATTAAGAGATGTATCTGTCCTAATGCGCTTCATCCCAGTTCTCGCCAAGCTTGTATCCTACCTTTAGGGGAACCCTTAAATCAATAACAGACTCCATAATTGGTATAATTAGGTCAATTATATCCCTCTTTTCTCTTTCCGGGACCTCGAAGAGGAGCTCATCGTGAATCTGGAGAATCATCCTGGTATCTAATCCAAGTTTTTCTATTCTTTCCTGAATCGTTATCATAGCTTTTTTTACGATGTCTGCTGCACTACCCTGTATAGGGCTATTCATAGCAATTCTTTTTCCATACTCCTTCTGCCGTAGATTTTGCAATTCAGGAATCCACCTTTTTCTTCTGAAAATTGTTTCAACCCAACCTGAATCAATAGCTGCATCTATTGTTTCCTTTTGCCAGCTTTCCACACCGCTGTGAGATGAGTAATAAGTCTCTATTATCATACCGGCATCTTTTGGAGTTATACGGAGTTGTTTTGAGAGTCCATAAGGACTTATCCCGTAAATGATACCAAAGTTTACCGCTTTTGCCCGCCTTCTCATGGCTGCTGTAACATCTCCTGGCTCAATGCCGAAAATTCTTGAGGCAGTTATGGAATGAATATCACCCCCTTTTATGAAATCCTCTATCAATTTTTCATCACCTGAGAGATGCGCTAGTACTCTGAGTTCTATTTGAGAATAATCACATGAGAGAATATGATATCCGGGTGGAGCAATAACTGCTTGTCTTATCATCCGGCCTCTATCACTTCTTATCGGGAGTGTTTGTAAATTTGGGTCTCTGGCTGTAATTCTTCCCGTAGCGGCCACAGTCTGCTGGAACGTAGTGTAGATGCGCCCGGTTTCGGTGTCAATGCAATCAATCAAAGAATTTATATAGGATGATTTTAATTTATCTATTTCTCTAAACTCCAATATTTCTGCTATTATAGGATTTCTGTTTAATAGGGCGGTGAGAACCTCTATATCGGTGGAGCAACCTGTCTTTGTGGTTTTCACTACAGGTAACCCCATCTTGGTAAACAGGATTTCTGCCAATTGTTTGGATGAACGGATATTAAATTCCTCGCCAGCCAGTTCATATATCTTCTGCTCGGTCTCCTTGATTTCTATTCCCATGGAGGCTTGAAGCTCTTTAAGTAACTCTATATTAAAAAGTATTCCGTGTTTCTCCATGGAAAACAATATACCTATAAGTGGTTCTTCTATCTCTTTATAAAGTTCGAATAGACCATTTGCCTTTAAATTATTTACCAGGTTTTCCGCCACTTTATGCAGGAGAATTGCCTTAGCTCCTTCATTTTTTACCGAAAGCCCCATTTCAATAAGAATACGGTTTAGTGTATGGTTCTTTCTGTTTGGTGAAAGCAGGTAGTGCATAACCGAAATATCCAGTATATGACCTTCAGGGTAATAACCGAGAAGATGGGCAATTTCTTTTGCATCTTCGGTAAGCAATGAATTCCAGTCCATTTTATGTAGAATAGAGTTGACTTCTTTTTCACTGCATACCATTAGTTCCCTTCCATTAGATATGGCTATATTTTCTTCTATTGGAAAGAGGGATAGATTATCTCTTTTCCCTATCTTTATTCTATCAACAATAGTATAATCAATAGAGTTCGTATCCTTCCTTACCCATTCCCTTGAAAGAGAATAGAACTCAAGTTGATTAAGTATCCGTTCTAAATCTTCCCGGTTAATTCCGGTATACTTTAATTCTTCTATGTCTTTCTCCAGAGGAACATCTTTTTCTAATTGTATTAATTCTTTCCATCTCAATGCTTCATCTTTTTTTCCTTCCAATTTTTTCCTTATCGAGGGGTTTTTGATATTGTCCAGGCTGGAAAAGATATTTTCAAGGGAACCAAATTCTTCTAATAATTTGCTGGCTGTTTTTTTCCCTATGCCTTTAATACCGGGTATATTATCAGAGCTATCTCCAGTGATTGAAAGAAAATCCAATAATTGTTCTGGGGGAATTCCAAATTTTTCCTCCACTTTTTCCCTATCTATCCATTCTTCTCCCGCTGTGCGCATATTTAATATGGTTACTCCATCCTCAGTAAGTTGCATTAGGTCTTTATCCAGAGTGAATATTACTGTTTCTATTCCTTCAGCGCGTGCTTTCCCTGTTATAGTAGCAATTATATCGTCAGCTTCATAACCAGGTTGGGTAATAACTGAAAGCCCAGCTGCTTCACATATTTTGATAATATAAGGAATTTGTTCTCTAAGTTCTTCTGGCATCTTTTTTCTTTGCGCTTTATAATCGGCATATTTTTTCTTTCTGAAAGTAAGCTCGGGACGATCGAGACAGATAGCACCGTAATCCGGCTTTAATTCTTCAAGAACCCTTTTTAAACTTCGGGTAAAGCCAAATACGGCAGATACCGGTTGTCCCCCGGAAGTAGTCAGTGGATTATTTATGAAAGCATAGTACGAGCGGTATGCAAGAGAGTAGCCGTCAATAAGAAGGATTAATTTACCCATATTATTATTATAAATATCCATCCTGGTTAGTCAAGGAGTGAGATGAGTGGGTCGAGAGAAAGAATATAGCGTAGAGAGTTTAGAGTATAGAGCAAAGTGTCAAAAGATAGAATTGGAGTAGGGGCAATTCATGAATTGCCTCTACAAGTTTCGCGCCATGGCAACGCAGAGCAAGCTCTGCTACTCCAGGCTATCAACAAAATAGCTATAAGTATATAAGTTGGTCGGTTAGTCGGTTGGTATGTTAAGGACTATCGTGGTATGTGATAAGTGGTAAGTAATATGGGATATGTGGTATGTGATAAGTGGTAAGTGATAAGAGATACGTGATATGTGGGAATTAGTCGAGAGTCGAGCGTCCATTGCGTCTATTGCGTCTGTTGCGTTCATAGCGTCCCTTGCGTCGAGCGTCCAGCTTTTAGGTCTTGGGTTTATTGTTTCTAATGTTGAATTATGAATTATAAATTTTGAATGAAAATCAGTTCAAATCTGTGTAAATCTGTGTCTAAAATTTAGTTCTGAGTTCAGTGTTCTTAGTTTATATTAATCAGTTGATATCAGTGTAAATCTGTGTCTAATTCAGGGGTTAGGATTTAGGATATAGGATTTAGGATTTGGTGGTGTGTGTCTTTATTAAAAAATAACCGTGAGTTTACCGTGGCATAACCCTTTGGTGGTGTGTGTCTTTTATTCATATCTATCTGCGTTTATCTGCGGTTTCATTTCCTTGGGTGGTGTGTTCTGGGTTTATTGAGTTCATAGGGTTCGTTGGGTTCGTAGGGTGATATGGGATATGTGGTATGTGATAAGTGGTAAGTGATAAGGGATACGTGCATATTCATCTTCTATCTCATAACACATATCACCTGCTTGTCTTCTTGCTTGAGTTCTATCACATATCACCTTTATTGAAAATTAACCGTGAGTTTGCCGTGGCTAATTTTTGGTGGTGTGCGTTTTTTACACAAAAAAATTCTTCTCTGTGTTCTCTGTGTCTCTGTGGCATTGTTAGGTGTTTGGTCTTAGGTTTTAGGGTTTAGGATTTAGTAGTTAATCAGTTGATATCTGTGTAAATCTGTGTCTAATCTTCCTTCCTGCAAAACAAAATCTCTTCTCTGTGTTCTCTGTGCCTCTGTGGCTGATCTTCTTTTGTGACCCTTGTGGGAGATTGAATTAAAGATATAGATTATTAATTAGGGGGGTTGCGAAAAAAATATAATTACATAATTTCCATTATGTCAATTACAGAGGGGGTAGTTCATCAAATCAAAGATGCTATCAATATAGTTGACCTTATCGAAGAATATCTACCCTTAAAGAAATCCGGAAAGAATTATGTGACAAATTGCCCCTTTCATGAGGATGATACTCCGTCCTTTTATGTCACTCCAGAACTTAACTTTTTTCATTGCTTCGGTTGTGGAAAGAGTGGTGATATAATTACCTTTGTAATGGAGTACGAAAAAGTGCCTTTTCAGGAAGCTGTTCGGATGCTTGCAAATAAAGCAGGTATAGAGATTGGGGAATTTGGAGGAAAAAATAAAGTATTGTATTCAATACATGATTTTGCTGCAGAATTTTATCATGATTCCTTACAAAAGTCATCAAAGGTTCTCGGGTATCTAGGGAAAAGAGGAATAAAAGAAGAAACGATTGACGAATTCCAATTAGGATTTGCTCCTTCTGGCAGTGAATTTTTAAAGGTGGCAAAGAAAAAATTCAAGATAGAAGACCTTCTTACTTCAGGACTTATAAAAAGAACAGGCACCACTGTAAAAGATCGCTTCTTTTTGCGTCTTCTTTTCCCTTTGTTCTCTTCAGGGGGGCAGCTGATAGGTTTTGGTGGTAGAAGGTTAAGTAAAATTGGACCAAAATATTTAAACTCTCCTGATACGCCTATCCATAAGAAAGGGAAAAACCTCTACAGTCTCTGGCATACAAAAGAGGATATAAGAAGGGAAGGTAGGATAATTCTCGTAGAAGGGTATTTTGATTTCCTTTCCCTGTATCAAGCGGATATCAAGAACTCCGTTGCCTGCCTTGGAACTGCTTTAACTAATGATCAGGCAGAACTTCTTTCGCGATACGCAAACGAAGTTATTATATTCTTTGATAGAGATAAGGCAGGTAGAGCAGCAACTCTCAGGTCTTTGGGTATGTTACTTGACCGTGGCGTGAACGTAAAAGTTGGAAATACAGGCGCAAAGAAGGACCCTGACGAGATAATTCTTGAGGGTGGAAAGAAAGAATTCCAGCGTTTACTCTCTCTGGCAAGTGAATTATTCGATTATACACTTGATCGCATAAAAGAAGAATATGACCTTGCATCTCCTTTAGGCCTTTCTAAGGCAATAGAACGTGTATCTGCAATGTTGAGTCAAATTAAGGATCCTATTAAAAAAGAAATATACAGGAAAGCAGTGTCCGGAAAATTGATGATAGAAGAGTATCTTCTGGAGGCAAAAGAGCCCATGCGTCCATCTTCAAAAATAGAGAAAATCACTCCTGTCTCGGAGCGAGAGATGTGCGAGTTGAGTCTGCTCTATGCAATAGCACAAAGGCCAGAAGAAAAGGATACAGTATTTTCTCTAATTAATGACGAAGAGATTAGCAATCCCTATTTAAGGAAAGCTTTAAGATTGTTAAAAGAGGGGGGTGAGATGAAACTTGACGATATTATAGAATCACTGCCTAAAAGCCATATAGATTATCTTGTGAGGGAAAACGAGAAGCCCGAGATTTCTGTCCTATCTTCCGCTATTGGATTAAAAAATTTCCTATTGAATGAACTTAAAGAGAGAAAGGATAGGGAATTACAAAAAATTGAGGAGAGCGGAGGTGATGGAAGTGAGCTCCTTAGAGAAATCAAGGATCTCATAGAAAAGAGAGAGCGAATGCGAAAGGGGGTGACTAATGGAATCTGATGGCATTGTCTGGGAAGAGATTATGGATTTGGTAAACAGTGAGGGCGACATTAACCTTAGTGACCTTAGGAGAGAACTCGACATTGAAGAAAAAAATTTAAAAAAGATAATTAGTAGATTAGAGAAAGGTGGTATCGATGTTCTAACCGAGGAGGAAGAGGAGGTAAAGGAGCGAATAAATAACAAAAGTCAACAAGCACTCAGACAAACAGATGAACCAATAAAACTATATCTCCGTGAGATAAAGAACATTTGCCTTCTAACGAGAGAAGGAGAGTGTAGTATCGGCTCGAAAATGGAAAGGGGCCGTAAAATGATTTCTAAATACCTATTTCGGTCCATCCCAGTAATTAGTGAATTCCTGAGCTATAAAGAACGGCTAGAAAGTGCTTCACTCCCTATAGAACAGTTTCTCTACCTCAATAACCACCAATGGTCAAAAGGTTATAATGGATATCGGGAAAAGCAGTCGCTTAAGAAGATTATGAAGAAGGTGCGAAAATGGAGGGCAGGACTCATAAAATATAAGGATGTATATGTTGATACTGGCAGAGAAAGGTATAAACTGAGATATAAAAGGTATGAAAAAAGGATAATAGATGAGATTCAGACTTTGCGTATTCAAACTCCTTATCTCAAAAGGATGCTTAAAGTCCAAAAAGGGATATACAACAGACAGCAGAGTATGGTTGACGCAATTGATTCCATGGAGGCAAAGTTACATTCAAGAATAGGTCAGGATAAAGGATGTATTCGTATTAAGGATTCTAATGATGATGAATTAATAAGACTCGGAAAAGCCGTTGAAAGCCGTAAGCAGGCTCTAAAGGATTTCAATAAAGAAATTCATGCAAATTGGGATGAAGTCAAATCGAGGATGAAGAAGATACAAAAATGGGAAGAATATTTTCTTAAAGCTAAAAGGCAACTAATTGAGGCCAATATTTGTCTGGTAATAGCAATTGCAAAGAAGTATTTTCGGAGGGGAGTTGACTTTATGGATGCGGTTCAGGAAGGGAATACAGGACTGATAAAAGCAGTGGAGAAATTTGATCATCTGAAAGGTTATAAATTTTCCACTTATGGTATTTGGTGGATAAAGCAAGCAATAGCAAAAGCTTTAGCTGAACAGCACGATACAATTCGCATTCCTGTTCATGCAGTTGCCGTTATAAATAAAATCAAAAAAGTACAACATAATTGGGTTCAGGAAAATGGTGTAGAACCTTCGCTTGAAGAAATCTCTGAAATGACAGGTTTTTCTATGGATAAGATAAGAATTGCCCGGGAACTTGATCACGGTTCATTATCCTTAGAAGACCCGGCTACAGGTGATGAAGAAGTTCTTCTGGGGGATGTTATCCCTGATACGGATGTTCTTTCACCTGCGAAGAATACATGTCTTACTTTGATAGGAGAATATTTAGAAGAGGCTTTGAATACAGCTTTATCCCCCAGGGAGAAGAAAGTGCTCCAGTTGCGCTTCGGCCTAATAGATGGAAATCAGAAAACACTTGAGGATGTAGGGTTGATGTTCAATGTCACAAGGGAACGCATTAGACAGATAGAGGCAAATGCTCTCCGAAAGATGAGGAGGTGTAATCAGAGGAGAAAATTGGAAGAGTTCCTCAGGCTGGAGGAATTTGAGGCTTATTAAAGATTGACATGTTTAAAATTGCCAGTATAATGCCATTATGAATACAATATTAGAAAAAATAGAGGGCTCCATAATTTCAGAGATGATGCGATTAGCCATAGAGAATGATGCAATGAATCTTGCAGAGAATAATCTTGAGATATTTACCCCTGAGACACTTATAAGATGGGCAAAAGAAGCCATCGAGGGAGGGCTTAATGGCTATACTTATAGCGGAGGCAGAAAGTCGTTAAAGAGTCTTATAGCAGATAGGATTGAGAGGGAGACAGGAGCGAGTTTCGATCCGGAGAAAGAAATTCTTATTACCTGTGGAGGGAGTTCCGGGTTCGCTGCCGCTATGTACAGTCTACTCGAGAGCGAGAAGGGCGTTGTTATTCCTGAGCCTTTTTACGAAAATTACCTTCCGGTTACGAAGTTAAGCCGAGGCAAACCGATATTCCTGTCTCTAAATGAACCTGATTATTCATTTCATTATACCGATCTTCAGAAATTACCGCCCTTTACTGTATTTATATTGAATAATCCGAATAACCCCACAGGCAAGGTTTTCAAAGAGGAAGAAATCGAAGCAATAGGCGAAGCAATCCTTGAAAAGGATGCATGTCTCATAGTTGATGAGAGATATAAAGATATTGTGTATGAGGGTGAATATATATCTCCCCTGAAGATTCCAGATCTTATTGACAGAACTATACTCATTGGGAGCTTCTCAGTTGTTCTATCGATAAGTGGATGGAGAATTGGTTATGTTGTGGCAAGGGAACCTATAATGAAAGAAATTATGAAAGTTCACTATTATAATACTATTTGTGCTCCAACACCTTTTCAGTGGGCTTGTGAGAATTTTGAATTTTCCACTACTTATATTGAAGGATTACAGAACAAATATAAAGAGAAGCGCGATTTGCTATGTAAAGCTTTAAAGAAGGCAGGGTTTGTCTTCGAGGAACCCAAAGGCACGTATTACATATTTGCAGATATTGGCAAAATCTGGGATGGGACTGATTGGGGATTTGCTAAATATCTATTGAAGAATAAGAAAATAGCGGTGGTCCCCGGTTCTGCATTCTATTTTGATAAGAAAAAAGGCAAGAAAAAAATTAGATTCTCATTCGCACAATCTGATACTATCCTGAAAGAAGCAGGTAAAATATTAATCGCCGGTATCACTTAATAAACTAAGAGATTTCGACGCTTAACTCGTAAAAAATTCGCAAATTTTTAATTTAAATTAAATAGATATTGATTGGAAAAGGAAATAAGGATGAAATTGAAAACAGTAATTAATTTAAGGAGGGTTTCATCCATATTTTTAGTTTTTTTATTTAGCGTACTATTATATTCCCAGGAACTGAACCTGAAAAATAGAGCACTAAAGGAGTTTAATAATAGTAATTACAAAAAGGCATATTCTCTATTTAAACAGGCAGTTTCAGAATATCCGGATGATGCGGAAATCTATTATTATCTCGGTTATTCACTTCATCATATCTTATACGATGTACCACCTCGTGAATATGATGAAAAAAAGTCCAATAAAATTCTAAAATACTTATATAAAGCTGTGGAACTGAATCCTGATATTGGGGATGCATATTATTTTATCGGTGTTGAACATGGAACTCGAGCCCTTTTTTATATGAGAATAGGTGATACACTCAGGGTAAAAGGGGAATACACAAAAGCAAGGGAGAAGGGTGGTTACCCCAACTGGCTTCTTGAACTTAATCGAAATACTCTAAAATCGTGTGACTCAAATGCAATCCTTTTTACGTTTGGTGATGCTTTAACACACCCGATATGGTATTGTCAGTTTGTCGAAAACTACAGAAAGGATATTACCGTAGTAAGTGGTGGTTTATTGAACTACACTCCATATGTGAAGTTCGTGAAAAATGGTCTTGAGGGTTACTTCATACCTCTTCCGATAACCTGGGATGAAGAGAAAATTGAAGGTATGAAACTCGAGGAATGGGAAACGAAAAGAATAAGGATTCCTCTAAGTGAAGAGGTTAAAGAAAGATTTAATCTATCAACTGCAAAGGAGGTGATTGAATGGGAGTTAAAACCCGATTATATGAGAGACTCTGTGGGTTTCTTGAATCCCTCAACTGCCTTAATTTTGGATGTAATAAAAAATAATAGATGGAAGAGACCAGTATATTTTACCCTGGTATGGCCTGAAAATAGAATGCCAAAACTTGGTTCTCATCTGCAACTGTGCGGATTGACATATAGACTGCTCCCGGTAGATGTAAAAGAGTATAGAATTGAAATGAATCTTAAGGAAATAGAGAGGGTTCTTCTGGATCCGGAGAGTTATCGATACATTTCCACAGTGAAGGATTCAAAAATACCATATTGTTCCCACCTATTACAGTACTATCAATATGTACTAAGGGAGTTGGCAAAACACTATATAGATAACGGTGATTACACAAAGGGTCTGGAAATAATGGAGAAAATGGAGAAGTATATGCCTGAGGAGGTTTCTCCCTACTCGGAGAGCTTTAGAGAATACAAAGCATGGCTGCAGGATATGTTGTGGATGAAGAGGGTTAGAGAATTTAATATCTGTCAAACTCTTTTCAATACAATGGAAAATAAGGGAATAGATGCTGCAAGTAGAAAATATTATGAATTGAGGGAAAACCACGGGGAAGCTGTTGATTTGTGCGAAAGTCTGATACAGGAAAGAGGAACTAACTTGCTCATTAAAAACAAATCAGAAGACGCAATTAGGGCTTTCAAGCTCAATGTAGTTCTATTCCCGAAATCTTATAGAGCTTATTATGCCCTGGCTAATGCATATATGAAGGCGGGAAAGAAAGAACTCGCCATTGAAAACTATAAGAAGTCATTGAAGTTGAATCCCGATAATAAGAATGCAGTTAAGATACTTCTGAAATTAGAAAAAGCTAAACGAGATGCGGATTGACCCCCATCCCCGTTTCTTTTACGTCTCTGTAACTATACTAAAATTTTTCCACGTTTTGTTTTGCTACCAATTGCCAACTTCCAGGCTTTCCGAAATTATCGGAGCGGTAAATGCCTTCTCTATTTGATATCTGCTCTTCTTTGTCGTAATATTCGCCTATTACATACACAAATTTACCATCGGCGCTACACGCTACTCCGGAAACATTTGAAAGAGCAATCGTTTGTGCCTCACCTGCCTTAGTTTCGGCTTTTGCCTCTACATAGAATAGAGGAAAAGATAACTTATCTTTGAATAAATTCAAACTAAGGAGAATGAGAATGAGCACTAAGATTATCTTAATAGATTTTTCCTTTATCATAAAACCTCCTTAAAGTTTTATTTTCAT
>DAOVFB010000154.1 GCA_030668705.1 Candidatus Stahliibacteriota bacterium | reverse complement strand
GGGTACATTGTCAAATCTTAAAAAATCATTATTATAATAATATATATTCCATATTTTTTAGGAAATTGTGGCTATAAAAGGAGGTAGAGGATGAGTCAATATTTAGCATACATTGTGGGTCACTCCTTTGTGATAATATTTTTGATAGGTCAGCCAGCTGAGTTGCAATTGGCTTATATGGTGTGGCAACTCATGGGGCTTCTTTTTACCGGCTTAGTGTTATTCTTTACCTGGGATTGGCTATTTTCGAATCGACACCAAGAAGGCGGAGTAGTCGGAAAAATCCGTTATGGATTTGTATTGGGGTTTTGGCTTATTTTTACTGCAGTAACATCCTTTCTCGCGTGTAATAGCCCTGCATTTGTCGTGCCACTCGTAATAGTCGTTATTCTTTGCTTTGTTAAAACCAGGCAATACGAAAGATTGGAAAATGAAACGAAAAAGAAGGAAATGTGAACCAGGGGTAAAATGCGAAAAAAGGAAATACAGGAATCAATGACAGTACACGCAGGTCTTCTTATTAAAGGAACCTAATCAATTTGAATTATCTTACCAGCTCTTTAATATTGAACCAATAATACGCCATTCATCATAATCTTCTTCCTCGTACTCTCCGCTATAAAAGTTCCTCTCGGCATTAAAATTCATATATCCAAACCATCCTATTGATAAGGATGAATTGAAGTAGACTCCATTTCTTGAGCCTTTTTCTCCCTCAGATGAAATATTGAACCCAATGGTATTAGTCCATCTCTCGAAAGAAGTATATGAGGCACCCATATCAAAGGATATTATTCTCTCCCCTGCATCCGCATAATCTGTATTGATGATACCAAGGTCCGCAGAGATATTAAGAGGAAAGTTAAAATCGATACTGTTGTTAATAGAAAAGCTATTAGAAGTGTAGTTGTTCGAATCGGATGTCTCTCGATAACTCTGGCGGGAATAGTAAAAACTCATTGAATTATCCAGATTAAATATGGTAAAATTGTATCCAGTCCCGAGGGATAGGATATCAGTTCGTCGATCAATATCAAGACTATCGTTACTCTCACGGTAAGGAGTATAAGCAACCTGGAGATAAGGAAGATTACTGAAGTTCAATCCAACGTTAAAATTATAAGAGCTGAAAAATGTAGTAGACGTCTTGGAGCCTATCAGATTATCATGTTCTCTCCTGTTAGATGCAGTAAAGATTATATTGTTATCAAGCAGTGACTTGTCTAATCCAAATTCATAGGCAAGGTTATCATTTCGAAGGTTGGAAGTTCCAAAAGAGGAGAAACCGGGGCCTATCATATTTACTAAACCATAAATTCCCGTATTAAATATGTAAAGATTAGATTTCACAGAATAGGCATAATCAAAGGAACTGCTTATCCTGGGATGAGTAATTCCTGAAAACCATGATGGAGCGTCTGGCATAATCAACTCAGGCATCCTTATATCATCAGTTAATTGAGATGCAGCAATTTCTGATTCCACTGAAAAGTTATCGTTAAATAAGGAAAGTTTTAGATCAATTCCTACGACATAGTTTTCCTGGGGGGTAATAACTTCTACAGTATCACTATCACTGGCAACTGGAAATGTATAGGGTGGGATGGAAGTTGTGTCATCACCTGAATAAAGAAAGGTAAAGAGTATATGCGAATCATCCTTGCCTCCAATTCCTAATCTCCCGGCATAGAGCATCCTCTCATAAGCTGCATCGGTTGTATCAGAACCAACGACACCCCTCTGTACTCTACCTGCAGTTGCAGCAAGATAAATGGGCCCAGGGTTAACTTCCACAGCGCCGCCAGTAACCGGAATGCCGGTTAGAGAAAAAGGTGAATAGTACGGATAACAGGTTCCAATTTCAACACCGGAAATAGAAAAGACAAACCCTGGAAGGTGCACCATTTCCCTTAAGAGTTTTTCGGGTTGCAAGAATATTCGGTATTTATTTAATGCCTGACGCAAATCCGATTCTATAGAAGTCAGAAATAAATTAAATTCTAAGGGCATTCCATAGATGGTAAGAGTTGGGTTAAGATTAAATCTAAGTTCTGATGTACTTTCTTGCAGGGTATCCCCATTAATGGCATCGTATTCTGCATAGATATTAACAGACCCTGAAAAATTAACAAATTCTGCACGGAGAACGAGCACAAATGATAATAAGAGTATTATTTTTTTCATCGCATATTCTCCTATAAAGTTGAACCGATAAAGTTCTTATTCTTTTACAGACATAGTCTCCTTAGTAATGTTAGTAGCACCTTCATTGTCGGTAACCACCAATATGACCTTATAATCTCCAGGCAGCGAATAGGCATGTGTAACCTCCATACCTTCAGCAGTTCCACCATCACCAAACTCCCACCCGAATTCAACTATCTTACCATCAGCATCGGTTGAAGATGAAGCATCAAAGGTTATTTCTTCATTTGTAACCGGTTTTTCAGGTGAATAATTAAATTTAGCTGTTGGGAAAAGATTGGTACTAGCCACTGCGTGTTCGGCAAGAGTTGCTGTACCTTCATAGCGTACATAGCTAAAGATATAGTAGATAGCGCCTTTCTCTGCATCTTTTGTATCCCAAGTATCCTTGAAATGGAGGGACTTACCAGGTGCCAATTTAGTAAATTCATGGGAAGATTCTTTAAGTACCTTCTTTGCTTTCCGTATCTTGAATACGCACTCACCTCCGAGCTCACATGAGCCAGTATTCTCAAACTCAAGAGAGAACTTTATCTTATCGCCAATTTTAAAGTGCTGCGGCTCTACTTTGAATTCCGTTATCTCCCCAAGTGGATTACCAAGCCTGAATGCTACACTTCTCTTATCAAGAATATTCCCAGAAACATCACTAAGTTTTATTTCAAATAAGTAATTCCCGGTAGGAGTGCCTTTGGTATTCCATTCCAGAGATAAAGAGGCATCGCCTGATAGTTTCTCAAGCGACCTGGTCGGCAAACTATACACCAGTTCATCCGTCCCCTCTTTCTTTATCGTTGCAGTTAGAGTAATATCTAAAGCTTTACCATTATTGTTTAGATTGACATCAGCCTTGATATTATCTCCAGGATCGCAAACATTCCTGTCCATTGCTACACTGACTATTGAAACACTGGAGAAAGTGTATTTGATGTCAAACTGGTAATTCTTGTAGAACTTAACATCTGTAGTTTTAGGATTGTAGTAGAAAGGATATATAATAATAACCAGAGTAGCACTACCATCAGGATTATCCCATACTTTCCATTCATATTCCTCTTCTGGATACCAACCTTCTTTCATCTTCGGGTATGATTTAAGCTGAGGGTTTAGTATTACAACAGGTAACTTCAGACCTGTTGCGGTTCTCAGCCCTGCCTTCTTCTTCAGGATAACATCCTGAACCCTGTAGCCATCTGGATAATCAATGGATTGAGTATAATAAGGAACCCTTGGTCTACCCTCTTCTGCTAATAGTATCTCACCCTCAGGGATCTCCACATAGTCCAGATTTGCCACCTTA
>DAOVFB010000070.1 GCA_030668705.1 Candidatus Stahliibacteriota bacterium | reverse complement strand
TGAATGCAGCTTTTCTTCCTGTATTCTCGGAATATCGTACTAAAGAAGGGGAAGAGAGCGCAAGTAAATACTTAAGTTCATTCCTCATGCCACTCATTTTAGCTCTCCTCCTTATCGTGCCTCTGGGAATTATCTTTTCACCCCAGATAATTTCTATTGTAGCAAGGGGATTCGTGCGTAATCCCGAACAGTTCAAACTGGCTGTACTTCTTACCAGGGTAATATTTCCGTTTCTCATTTTCATTTCCCTTGCTTCTATTGCAATGGGAATCCTTACGTATTTTGACCGTTTTTTTATTACAGGTTTATATCCGGTATTTTTTAATCTGGCGGTGATTCTATGCTCCTTTTTATTCTACAGTCAATTAGGAATAGTAGGGGTTGCAATTGGTGTGTTGTGCGGCGGGATACTACAATTATTATTCCTGACGCTCTTTCTACCCGGTGCAGGTGTTAAGTTTAGACCTCCAAAGTGGAATCATCCAGGGGTGGCAACATCCATTCGTCTTATAGGCCCGGTCTTCCTGGCTTATGCAGCTGACAGGATAAATGTCACAGTTATTCTATTCCTTGCTTCATTACTTCGCGAAGGTAGTATCTCTTATTTGAGTTATGCATACAGGATTATGCAACTCCCATTGGGTATGTTTGGTGTAGCTGTTGCCACTGTTGCACTTCCCGAACTATCAAGGAAGTTTGCAATAAATGAGTCTCAGGATTCGTCAATAATAGGGTCTCTTCGGGCCGTATTTCTCCTGAGCATCCCTGCATCTTTCCTTCTTTTTGCCTTAAAGCTACCGGCTATCCGTGTTCTATATCAGCACGGTGCATTTAGCGCCACGGACTCGCTTATGACTGCTTCTGTTCTTCTTTTCTATATTATTGGTATCCCTTTTATCGCTGGAAATAAGGTGGTGAGAAACGTCTATTTTTCCCGTAGGGATGTAAAGACCCCAATGAAGATAAGTTATGCGACTATGGCAATCAATGTACTTCTTGCGGTAACTCTGATGAACAGATTGGCTATCAAGGGATTAGCATTAGCAGTTTCAATTTCAGGCCTGGTGCAATTTGCACTGCTTATAAAACCCCATATCAGTTCGTTTAAGAAGATAGTGCCTTTTCTCGGTAAAGTGCTTATACTTTCTATCGTAGCTACTATTCCTGTGATTTATATTGAGAGGAATTTCGGTTCAATAATTTCACTTATTCTGGGTTCCCTATTTTTTGCCTTGATTTTTGCAGCGGGTGGCTATATATTAAGGATTGAGGAGATATGGAAAATTTTAAGGAAATAATGAGAGCTGTTGAAGCTCTTCTATTTATTGCCGATATTCCATTGAAGACAAGGAAGATAGCTGAAATAATAGGCTCTTCTCCAAAGATAATTGACAGGGCAATAGAGTCTCTTAAGAATGAATATGAAGAGGAGGAAAGGGCTTTTACGATAAAATTTGTAAATAAGGGATACAAACTCTATACCTGCCCTGAATTTTCCGAATTGATAAAAAAATTGAAAGGCAGAAAAGAATTATATCTTTCAAATGCTGCATTAACCACTCTTGCCGTGATTGTATACCGACAGCCAATCAGCAGGAAAGAAATAGAACAGATAAGGGGTGTGGACTGCAGTGGTGTTGTAAATACGCTTCAAGAAGCGGGTCTTATCAAAGTAGTAGGGAAAGGAGACGGTTTTGGTCATCCTTATATGTACGGAACAACGGATAAATTTCTGGAAATCTTTCAACTCCAGTCCTATGAAGACCTTCCGGAGATAAAAAATGAGGATAGTGCGTTTTTTGGCGAGGGCAGGGGTCTCTTCCAGAAGAACGGCAGCTAAACTTCTAAAACAGGGTCTTATTAGGGTAGGCGGAAAAACGGTTAATGACCCCTGGGTGGAGGTAGATCCTGAATGTGACCGGGTTACATTCAGGGGAAAGGAAGTAAAACTTCCGAAAGAATGGACCTATCTCATGTTAAATAAGCCAAAAGGGGTAATTACAACCTGTTCTGATAAATTTAGAAGACCGACTGCTCTGGACCTGATTGACTTAGACGAACAGGGACTCGTCCCAGTAGGGAGATTAGATGAAGATTCTGAGGGTCTTCTTTTTATTATGAATGATGGTAAATTGGTGCATAAATTGGCCCATCCTTCCTTTGAGGTTGAAAAGGAGTATAAGGTGATTTTGCCCAGGACCCCGGGTAAAGAGATAAAAAACCTCGTCAGGGGAATAGACGTGGGTAAAGATCATCTGAAAGCAGAGTCTGTTCGTTTTGGAGAGGAGAAAACTGTATATATAACATTAAAAGAGGGTAAGAACAGGGAAGTAAGGAGGATGCTTGGAAGCCTTGGTTACAGAGTTCTGGGCCTCATTAGGGTCAGGATTGGAAACCTGAAACTTGGGAATCTACCCCCTGGGAAATGGAGGAGATTAACGGAACAGGAAGTAAACGAGTTAAAGAGGCTTTGCTATGGATCCTACTGAGCGTTTTATTGCATTAGACCTTGAAACAACCGGTCTTGACCTAAAAACTGAAGAAATAATTGAGATTGGATTAGTCCTTTTTGAAGATGGAAAGGTTATTGATACGCTATCTGGGACGGTTAATCCTGGGAAACGTGTCTCAGATAATGTGTTAATATTAACAGGTATAAAACAGGAGGAACTGGATAAGAGTCCTCCTATAGAACGATTACTCCCTGAAATCAAAGAATTTACTAAGGATTTACCTCTTGTTGGTCATAATGTCTCATTTGACACTGATTTCCTAAAGAAGCATTTATCCATTTTAAACCCTACTTATGATACCCTCCGACTTTCAAGGATATATTTGCCCTTTGTAGATAGTCATAAGTTAGCATACGTAGCAGAGTATATGGGCATTGTGTACGGAGAGGCTCATAGAGCAGAAGAAGATGCACGAATGAGTGGAGAGATATTAATGGGGCTCTATCGGATAATGTGTAGCGTAGATCCAGAAATTTTAAAAAAGCAGATAGATGCTATGAAGGGTAAATATCAGGAGGCTCTCCTTTTAGAGAACGCCCTCAAGCGTTCGTTAAAAAAGGGGTTAAACAGAAATCCATATCCTTATGATATCCCTGTTAATTTCCGCATGAGAAGAGGGAAAGAAAAAGGGAAATTATTACCCAAAGTTTCGGATTATTTTAAGCAGAAGGACCTGGAGAAGAGAAAATCGCAGGTAGAAATGGCAGAGTTGGTTCAATCTGCGTTAATCAACGACGAATTCCTTATAGTGGAAGCCTCTGCAGGAACGGGTAAATCACTTGCTTATTTAGTCCCTGCTATTCCTTATGCGCGGAGCAGTGAAGAACCAATTTATATATCGAGTTACACAAAGAACTTACAACAGCAGCTATTCAACAATGATATACCAAAAGCAGAAGAGATAACGCACTTTGGGGTAAACACTCTTATGAGAAAGGGTAAATCCAATTATTTATGTCTTCTTAAACTAAGGACTCTCTTCGGGGATATGGATGCGATTTCACTATCTGCCCTTTATTTCTGGGCGTCCATTACCAGGACCGGCGATCTTTCAGAGGTTTCTTACCTGGAAAGAGAGATAAACAAGGGATTGATAAATATGGATGAGACATGTAGAAAAGAAGCCTGTCCTTACTATGATAGTTGTTTTTATTATAATATGGAGAAGCATATAAAAGAAGCAGATTTAATCCTTGTAAATCACTCCTTATTTTTTACCAGAAATCCAAATGCCGAGAAAGTAATATTTGATGAAGCTCATGAGATAGAAAAGGCTGCAACGCAAGGATATGCTTTGACAGTGAGCCTGGCTGAGGTTCAATCTGCCCTTAAAAACATAAAAAGAGAGGTAAAGGGAGAGTTGGGGAGAGAAGCCGAGAAACTTCTAAAAGCAGCAGAAGAGTCATTCCAGAAGGTTGGCAAATCATTCCGGGATGCTAATGAGTACAGTGTAGGATTCTATAAGGATAGTCAATTATTACCCCTCCGTGCTCTTTCAGAACAGCTCAATGATTTTATAGGTGTTATTACCTCCCTTGACCAGGATATTTCAGAAACAGTAGGAAGACTACGGGAATTTGTCAACAACCTGAGAATTCTCATACAGCAAGAGGAAAAGGACAGGGTCTTCTATTATGAACTGCGATATCGGCAGCGTCCATCCTCATTGGAACTTATAGGAGCTCCTCTGGATGTTGGTTCATATTTAGAGGAATATCTATATCCCACTCTGAGTTCTTTAGTAATGACATCCGCTACTCTCTCGGTAGGTGAGTCATTCGATTTCTTAAATTATATTCTTGGACTTATGAGATTTGGAGACCGTTTAAAAGAGATATCACTACCCGATACTTACAATTTTAGCGAGCAGGCTTTAACAGTTGTCCCCAAATTTCTTTCCCTTCCTGATGAATCCGGCTATATAGGTGAAGTCAGCAGATTTATAACAGATATAATTCTACCGCTTAATAAAGGAACACTCGTACTTTTTACATCTTATAACCACATGAAGGGTGTGTATCAAGAAATTAAGAAGGATTTTGAGGATGGCGGGCGTGAATTGTTAATTCAGGGATTCGGGAAATCAAGAGCCAGGCTGCTTTCCCTCTTCAAGGGGAATGAGAACTCTGTTCTACTTGGAACGGGTTCATTCTGGCAGGGTGTGGATGTCCCGGGCAAAGCACTTGAGATAGTGGTGATCGAAAAACTCCCCTTCCCCAATCCAGCTGATCCTTTTATTTTTGCCAAATCGGCTTATTTCGAGAATAAAGACCTGGGGGGATTCTCTTCTTATATACTTCCCTTAGCTGTACTTCGATTTAAGCAAGGATTTGGTCGTTTAATACGCTCTACACATGATATGGGGATGATTTTTGTACTGGATAAGAGAGTGGTGAATAAGTGGTATGGTTCGGTGTTCCTGGATTCTCTGCCAACAAACGTTTCTACCGTCAATTCAACCTTTGAAGCAAGTGAAGCAGTCAGGGCGTGGTTCGAGGAGGGGCGTATTTACACTTCAGATTATGTGGAGGATGATTGGCAAGGGTTCTAAGGAAGTCGGTCAAGGATATCCTATTTGTTACGGTTGGATATACACTTGGAGGTAGCGAGAGGATGATACAGCGGATTGCACCTCGATTAATGGAGCGTGGCTATAACGTTAGAGTCCTTGCTTTCAAAGGATGGGGGCCAATTTCAGAAAATTTGGGAAAGATGGGGATAGAATGTGTTTCTCTTTCAGGGTGGGGAAGGTTTGACATCAGGGTCCTCTGGCGATACTTCCTGTATTTACTGAGGTTTCCTCCCGATGTAATTATTGCTTTTCTTTATAGGGCTTATATCCCTACGAGGATTTTTGGATGGATTCTTGGAATTCCAAATATCTCCTCGATTGAAGGCGTGATGCAATGGATTAGTCCAGTTCAAAGATTTCTTGATAGAGTGACTGCTCCCCTCACATTTGTGGTCCGTGTATGCTCAAAAGCTGTTGCAGAGTTTGTTACAGAAAAGTTGTATATTCCAGAGAAAGATATTGTTATAATTCTAAATGGCATTGATGTGAGAGAGTACCAGATAAAATTGAATAGAAATAAAAAGTTAATAGAATTAGAATTGGATCCAGAGGAAAAGATAGTTGGGACAGTAAGCAGACTATATGAACCAACGAAAGGCATTAAATTTTTATTGGAAGCCACCCGGAACTTGCAGAAGAAAATAGACTTCCATTTACTTCTCGTAGGTGGGGGAAAGGATGAAGAGCGCCTTAAAGAAATGGCAGGAGAGATGGGAGTTAAAGCCACCTTTTTAGGTGAACGGGTGGATGTTGCAGAACTCCTTTCCGTGATGGATGTTTTTGTCTTATCTTCTCTTTATGAAGGATTACCCGTATCTCTACTGGAAGCTATGGCCTCTGGTCTTCCGGTTGTTGTAACGAATGTGGGTGGAATGCCAGAGGTTGTAATCGATGGGGAGACAGGATTTATCGTGGAACCCGGGCAGGTAGAGCAACTTAGCGAAAGCATAAAAGAACTCCTATTGGATAATAATCTTAGAAGACGATTCGGAGAATCGGGATTCCGGAGGGTTAAGAAGAATTTCTCCATTGAAAAGACGGTAGATGAGATTGAAATACTCTGGAAGGGTGGAAGAGTTAAGAGTTGAGAGTAAAGAGTCGAGAGTTCAATTGGGACAGGGCATGCCTTGTCCTTTTTGTTCCAGAATGCCTATGTAGGCACGGTTTTAACCGTGCATCTTGCACGAATAAATTCGTGCCCCGTAAAATAGTAAACATTGCACGAGGCAGGCCTACAATTTCTTTTCGGGTTCGATAAATCAAACCCTACATTAATTGTAAGGGTATATTGCATATGCCTTTAGCTCTCCGTGTTTTTTCATGGGGAGTGGTAATGGGAAATAAAACATTGATTCTTCTCTGTGTCCTCTGTGCCTCTGTGGCGAATTGTCTTTGCGGACTTTGCTCCCTTTGCGAGCTTGGCGAGAAATCTTAAAGGGTCAGCGAGAAACAAACGATTCTCTTGACAATAGGTATAAAGCCAATAGATTGGAGTTAAATGAAAAAACTAGTTACTAATAAGGGTTAAAGATGGGTAAGGAAACAATACTCGTTACCGGTGGTGCTGGTTTTATAGGTTCCCACTTAGTAGAAAGTTTATTGCAAGAAGATTACAGGGTAATATGCCTTGATAACTTCAATGATTCTTACAGCCCTCTGTTAAAAGAGCAAAACATTAGGCACGTTTTAGAAAATCCTGATTTTGAACTAATTCGTGGTGATATCCTCGATATTAAACTCCTTCATGATATTTTCTCCGGGAATTATTTGCCTGAGCCTAGAACCCAAACCCAAACCCAAAGACCGAAGACCGACGACCGACGACCGACAAAGGTAGTCCACCTTGCGGCTATGGCTGGTGTTCGTGCATCATTTATCTCTCCGGATATATATATAGATGTAGATGTAAAAGGAACATTGAATCTACTGGAAGTGGCACGTAATTATGATGTAAAACAGTTTATATTTGCGTCCTCTTCTTCTGTATACGGGATAAACAAAAAAGTTCCCTTCTCTCCTGATGACCCGCTTCTCCTTCAGGTGTCTCCATATGCAGCAGCAAAGAGGTGTGCTGAATTATACTGCAGGACCTATCACCATCTATACAATATTCCAATAACCATATTGAGATTATTTACTGTTTATGGGCCAAGACAGCGTCCTGATATGGCTATCAGGAAGTTTATAAGCCTTATCTTTGATGACAAACCCATACCAGTGTTTGGTGATGGTAAATCAAGAAGGGATTATACCTATGTGAGTGATTGTATGGAAGGTTTTATGAAAGCTATGAATAAACCAATGGATTTTGAGATCTTCAATATTGGGAGTGGAAAACTCATAGAGTTACAGGAATTGATAAACTTACTTGAAAGGGAAACAGGGAGGGAGGTCAAAATGGAACATCTCGATAATCAAGCAGGTGATGTTCCCATAACCTATGCAGATATTTCAAAAACGCGTAGAACATTAGGTTACAATCCAAAAATCTCCATAGAGGGAGGAGTAAAGAGATTTGTGGAGTGGTACAAAAGAGAATATAAATTACGAAAGGAGTGAAAAATGAAAGTCCCCTTGCTTGATCTATCCCGTCAATATAACTCGATAAAGGAAAAGATTGATTCTGCAATCAAAAATGTTCTGGATTCCCAACATTTTATTCTTGGAAAAGAAGTAGAGGAACTGGAGGGGAAGATAGCGCATTATTGTAACGTAGATTACGCTATTGGTGTTGCATCAGGTACAGATGCTCTGTTACTTTCACTCAAGGGATTGGGAATAGGGAAGGGTGATTTTGTTATTACAACTCCTTTTACATTCTTTGCAACAGCAGGTGCAATTCATAACGTGGGAGCCACACCTGTTTTTGTTGATATAGAGCCTGATACATACAATATCGGCCCAGAAGGCGTCAGGGATTTACTTAGAGGCAAATCCTTCCATTCCTCCAGAATGAATATTAATGCATCCAGAATAAAAGCCATCATCCCGGTCCATCTTTATGGCCAGATAGCTGATATGGAACCTATAATGGATATTGCGGAAGATTACAAGCTAAGAGTGATAGAGGATGCTGCCCAGGCTATCGGGTCAGAGTATAAGGAAAGTAAGGCAGGTTCAATTGGCGATCTCGGTTGTTTTTCATTCTTTCCAACAAAGAACCTCGGAGGATATGGCGATGGAGGGATGATAACAACAAAAAACAAAGAGATTGAAGAAAGACTGAGGTTATTCCGAGTCCATGGTGGAGAAAGGGGCTATTATCACTCACTAATAGGGTTTAATAGCCGCCTTGATACTATACAGGCAGCCGTGCTTTTAACAAAATTACCATACCTGGATGAATGGAATAGAAAAAGGCAAGAAAACGCGAAAGTCTATTCCGAATATTTAAAGGATATAGGAGAAGTAGAAACTCCCAGGGTATGCGAAAGAAGAAAACATATTTATCACCAGTATACAATTCGGATAAAAAATGGAAGAAGGGATGAACTTCAAAAATTCCTAAAAAAGAGGGAAATTGCCACAAAGGTCTATTATCCATTGTCTCTACACCTGCAGGAATGTTTCTATGACCTTGGGTACAGGAAAGGTGATCTACCGATATCTGAAAAGGCAACTGGTGAGGTTTTATCACTGCCAGTATTTCCTGAATTGACAGAAGATGAAATCGCTTATACATGCGATTCAATAAAGGATTTTTTTTAAGCAATAACAGGTTATGAATAAACCCAATTCAAGAATTTGCATTATATCATATAGTGACCTTAAGAGTGATCCCAGGGTAAGAAGACAGATTAATGCTCTTAAAGATAGATACGATGTTACAACTCTGGGATTAAAGAAAAGCGAGATCAATGGGGTAAGAGAATTTGTATTATCTGATGGCAGAACCAGATATAATAAAATTTGGAGTCGTGTTTTTTTTATACTTACGAGGATTTATAAAGGGTTATATAATGAGTATATAGAGGTAAAATATCCTATTAAAGATGTCATAGAGATACTATCCGATGAAAAATTTGAGATTATAATAGCAAATGGGCTGGAGGCTTTAATTATTGCAGAGAGAATTGCTGTGA
>DAOVFB010000091.1 GCA_030668705.1 Candidatus Stahliibacteriota bacterium | reverse complement strand
TGAGATTACAATCTCACGAACCATGCCCGCTCACCCTCCGAGACGCTTTTTTTAACGGTAAGTCCTCATGCATTGATTCCTTAATTTAATGTTATTTCTATGAGATATTAATCCAAAAATGTGACATCTATTTATGATAATAAAGTATGACATTTATTTATGATAATCACAATAGATAAAATGGGCCTTGAAAAATTTCCAATATTATATATATATTTAAATATGGATATACAGAATTATATGGAAAAGATGATAGAGAATCTCCTGGATGGTTTAATAAAAGAGTATCCTGAATACAGAGATATTGAACCATTTAGGGAAGAGGTTGTAGCGCTTTCTTTGAATAAGGCTGAACCGCTGTATAGCACAACTGATCTGGGTCATGCAGTGATAGAAGCCAGGATAGTTGATTCTGGTTTTCGTTCAAAGGTTACTGCTGTTATTATAGAAGCAATAGAAAAGGTTAGAGCAAATCCCAGAGGGTGAAAATCCCTATTCTCTTACAGGGATGGATTTCTTGAATATCTATCCTACTATTCCTGTTCAAATCAAAAGAGGTGAAGGCCCCTACCTTTTTAGTAGTTCGGGTAAGAAGTATCTGGATCTTATTGGTGGAATAGGTGTTAATGTATTAGGATATCGCGACCCAGAAGTCATGAGTATTCTGGGGGAAGCAGGCATAATTCCGCATCTCTCTAATCTCTATATGCATACTCTTAGGGAAGATATTTCTATGAGGTTAAACAAACTATGTGGAAGTGATAGGGTTTTCTTTACTAATTCGGGAACCGAATCTAACGAGGCTGCTCTGAAATTTGCCTGGAAAATGAATCCCGGGAAGATTCTCTCTTTCGAAGGATCGTTTCATGGTAGAAGTCTTGGCTCTTTCTCTCTATCCCATTTATTTATTCATCAGGATTTCCCGAGGATAGATGCACCAGTTGATTTTGTCCGCTGGAATAATCCTCGGGATCTTAGAGAGAAAGGGAGGGATGCATCTATAATTATATTAGAGCCTATTCAGGGGGCAGGTGGGGTCAGGGTTATGAACAAAGAGTGTTTTGGAGTTTTGAAAGAACTTAAGAAGCGAGGCACAATTGTAATAGCGGATGAGATACAATCCGGGCTTGGTAGAACTGGAGAGTTCCTCGCATGTTCCCATAATGACTTTCAACCCGATGTTGTAACCCTTGCAAAGGGGTTGGGGGGAGGTATTCCACTTGGGGCTGTGTGCATGAAGGAAGAAATAGCATCCAATCTGAAAATTGGAGACCATGGGAGTACCATGGGTGGTAATCTTAAGGCTTTGAGATTGGCCGGAGTAGTACTTGAAAGGCTTCTGAATCAACTTATGGAACATATCAGGGATATTGAGAATAGTGTTGTTGAAAGATATAGATCAGGCTTAGAGATTCGTGGCAGAGGTCTATTTTTGGGATTCGATGTTGCCAACGGTGAAGATTTTGCTCGTATTATGAGAGAAAAGGGATACCTGGTGAATATTGTGAGAAAGAATACCGTTCGACTCCTGCCGCCCTATATTATAAGAAAAGAAGAATTGACTGAATTTTTTGATGTAGCAGGGGAAGTTATCTAATGAAAGTGGGTTTCATGCAGTTTTCTCCTGTTTTTGCCAATCCCGACAGAAATGTAGAATTGATTAGAGAAATGCTTGGGAGGACGGAACCCCTTGATATATTGGTTCTTCCAGAACTCGCCCTGACAGGATATACATTCAAGGATTATAAAGAGGCATATGCATATAGTGAGGAGATAGGAGGTCCGCTCACCAGTGAATTAATAAGCATTGCCAGTGAGTATAATGTGACAATGGCGCTAGGTTTCCTTGAAAGAGAGAAGAAAAAGCTGTACAACTCCAGCGTCCTGCTCTCTGGGGAAGGAGTTAGGGGTTTATACAGAAAAGTTCACCTGTTTTATAGGGAGAAAGAGATCTTTCTGGAGGGGAATAAGGGATTCCCCGTATTTGAGATCAACGGGATAAAGATAGGACTTCTTGTATGTTTTGATTGGATATTCCCCGAGGCTATGAGAACCCTTGCACTTAAAGGAGCTCTCATCATTCTCCATTCTACGAACCTTATCCTTCCTTATTATCAGGATGCAGCAAGAACAAGGGCTATTGAAAACAGAGTATTTATTGTGCTTGCCAATAGGACCGGTGTTGAGGAAAGAGAGGGGATGAGGAATAATTTTACAGGGGGGAGTGAGGTCATAGCTCCTTCTGGAAAAGTAGTCTTAAAGGTTAGTAAGAATCAGGAGGGAATTTTTTCTGTATCTATCAACCCGGGAGATGCTCGAGATAAAAAAGTAACGGAACTGAATGATATTTTTAAAGACAGGAGAGAAAAATTCTATGAAGGTTGGAATAATAGGTAATCACGGCAGTGGTGTAAGTACCATATTCAAGAGTCTTACCGGGATAAAGGAAGGGCACAGGGAATCCACGGGCGTTGGTGTGGTTACGATTCCTGATGCGCGCCTTGACAAACTTCATTCTCTTTATCCTGATAAGGATAAGGTATTATCAAGGGTGGATATAATAGATATAGGGATTTTCGATCCTAAGAATGAACTGATTCACAAATGTGACGCATATCTTCTAATAATCGGTGCCTTCTATGGAGAGGATTCAGTTAAAACCTGGAGAGATATAAAAACAGATATGATTTTATCTGATCAGGGAACAGTGGAAAAGCGACTCGAGATATTGAAAAAGGAACACAAGAAAGAAAACGAGAGAGAAGAAAAGCTTTTAGCGAAGGTTCTAATTTTCTTAGAGGACGAAATCCGCCTTATTGATTCTTCCCTTCTGGAAGATAAAATTCTTAAAGGGTACAGTTTTTTTACTTTTAAGCCTATCTTTGCCGTTATTAATATAAGAGAAGGACAGGACGAAAGGGACTTCTCTCTTTCCAGAGAAGAGCTTGAAATCCCATCCTTTGTTTTTAAGGGGAAGTTAGAAGCCGATATCCGGGACTTAGAGGCGAGTGAAAGAAAGGAATATATGGAACTATACGGTATGGAAGAAAGTGCCATAGATAGGGTGATAAAGGCTATCTATTCTGAGATAGGACTTATCACATTCTTCACCATAGGAGATAAAGAAGTTCGTGGTTGGAGATTAAGGGAGGGAGCTACTGCATCGGAAGCCGCAGGAAGGATCCACACTGACATGGAGAAGGGCTTTATCAAGGCCGAAGTTATATCGGTTGATGAGCTCTTAGGTGCTAAGGGAGAGAAGGAGGCAAAAGAGAAGGGTCTCGTTCACCTTGTTGGTAAGGATTATATCGTGGCCGATGGCGATATTCTCAAAATAAGATTTGCATGAATATCCGGACCGAGTAAGACCTTCTCCTCGAACCGTAATGATAATCTTTCGACTTATGGACTTCAATACATATTAATCTAAGAGAATGAAAGGAGGCGTCTAATGATTATTTTTTTGTTTCTTGTGTTTGCTCAGACTGAGCTGCCCGAGCAGAGTGTAAGGGAACTAAGGAGAGAGTATGTTCAGAGTGGTATGACTGCTTATACTGAAGGTAATTATAGGGAGGCTGTACTAAAATTAAAGAAGGCCTTTGCTTTTGATAACACTGATGCTCCGGTTGCTTATAATATTGCTTGCTGTTATTCCCTAATGGATATGAAAGATTCTGCTATTTCCTGGATTGAAAGAACCATTGGGTTGGGGACTTATGATTTTTCAGAGGATAAAGACTTTGACAATATTAGGAAAGTAAAGGAGTTTCAGGAACTTACAGTGCAAGCTGAATCCCTTCTTGTGGAGGCAAGAGGTCGAGAATGGCCATCATGCGTTTTTATACCCTCTGATTACGATTCGAAAAAGTTCTATCCAATCCTTTTTATGCTTCATGGCTACGGGACTTCCCCGGATGATTTCACTCATGAACTGGTAAAGTTTTTTACTAAAAAAGGATTTATTTATGTGGTTCCCTATGGAACAGAGGTTTTTGGCTTAAGCAGTTTTGGTTGGGGTAGTGTAGAAAAAGTAGAAGATAAAATCCTTTCGGATATCAAGGATATTAGAAAGAAGTATTCCATTGATACTACTTGTATTATCCTTGCAGGTTATTCACAGGGAGGTGGTCGGACCTTTTCTATTGCGATTAGAAATCCGTATCTATTTAGGGGTGCAGTCTCGATTGCCGGATATTTTGATGAAGAAAATTTAAAAGATTACCTGAAAGAACTGGATAATAAGAATCTGAGATTTTACATAATGATTGGAGGAAAGGAAAGAAAGGAAATGTTTAAGAGCAACCAGCGAGCAATGGATTTGTTAAGGACTCATGGTCTAAAGGTCCACCTTAAGGTCTTTCCTGAAGTGGGGCATGCCTTCCCCGGTAAACCAGAGGAAGTATTTAAGAAGGCACTGGATTTTATACTGGAGAAATAATCGTTTTCTCGTTTCTATATATTATTTCTTTTCTTAAAAATGTTTAATAATAACTACCGGAGGATTACTAATTTTCGAATCTCCCTTAGGTCATTCCCGGTAAGGTGAAGGAAATATATCCCCGAAGGCACATTGCCCGGTATTTTTATCGGATGGGTTCCACTGTGGTAAACCTTGCTGTCAATGAGTTTTCTTATCAATCTTCCTGTTCTGTCATAAAGGTCAAGCGAGATTCTCGTTCTTCTATCCAGGGTTATATAAGCCAATCCTGAGTGATGGATAAGACTGGAAGGGAGTTGTAAAGGTTTTTCTCTTAAAGAGATACCAGCGGTGGGGATAAAACTTCCGGTTACCCGAATGTCATCAATGTATATTCCCTCTGCATTTTCATCATTGTCGGATGCGAATATAAAATAGAGTCTGATAGTACTTCCCGGGTTCAAATAGGAGAGGTCGTATTTATCCGGAAGCCAGGTATTCCCTGTATTTAATGTTGAATCGAGTGCTCCACCGGTTCCGATATAATCAAGTGTATCCATAATGGAACTGTGTTCTACTGCAACGATAAGTCCATCGCAGGTGTAATTTGGGAATTCATACCAGTGATAGAAAGACAGGGTACAGGGTGGAAAGATTGTAAAGGCTTCACTTCTAAGGACTGCTTCCATTGAGTCAATATATTGGTGAGTACCCTCATTTCCACAGTAAAAAGAGTAATTTCCTGAATAACTCCTGTAATTACTTAGATGCCAGAGGTCATTTGTCCCATAATGCTCCCAATTTGATGTTCCTGATTCAAGATTATCAAAGAATCCTGTTTCACCAATCTTTATGGAAAACGAATCGCTGAAGGTAGAATTATCTTCTGTGGTTATATTATAACCAAACAAGGCAAGGTAAGTATCTATATATGGAGAAATAATGATAGAAAGGGATTCTTCTATTTCGCAATCCGCAAGTAGTGTATCAAAATAGAAAACCGAGTCCTCAAAAGAAATGTACGGATCACTGGATGGGATGGTGGAGAATGTAAGTGCTATTCCATATCCATTTCCGTATCCACTATTCTTTAAATAGTAATGATAGATTAAAGTATCTCCTCCATCAGGTATGCTATCACCACCAGAAAGAGTGATCTGGATAGGCTCTATAAGTAAGTCGGGAATACCAATAATTTCTGATAGGATATTTATCCAGGAATGTGAACCTGAGGTGCCAATTAGTTCAAAATTGGCAGGGGATTGGCATATTAAGGTGGAATCCACCTTAAAAGAAAAGGTGCACTGAAAAGTGCTATCGGGTTCCAGTATACTGCCATAGGTGAACAAGCTATCCGTAATCTCAATATAGGGATTATTTGACTTCAGCAGTAAGTTTAATTGATTAATATTTTCGTCTCCTGTATTTTTCATCACTGTTTCGATTTCAATTTCTTCACCCGGATTTATAATTCCATCATTATTACCTGATATTTCATTTATCCCTTTCTGGATGCAGGAGAGATAAGGGCCATTTATAGCTAACATTATGGTTTTTTGAGCAGGTATATAGCCGTCTAGTGTTGCAGTAATTAGAAGTGAGCAGGGGCTATGGTAATCAATCGTAAAGCAAGCTTCGCCAAGTTCATTAGAGTAATTGCGTTCCCAGATGGAATCTCCATTAATTTGTGTAATACATAGTCTTACGTTATATAATGATGAATTCAGGGTATCAGTAACCCTTATATGGAAAGGAACATTATCCTTTACTGTATCTGGAGCCACGATAAACATATTGGAAGGTTTATCCAACCATACTGGCATTTCGGGATCTCCCAGAAGATTCAGTTGATATTGATGAATCCTATATACATTCTCCTGCCTGCTCCTTGGAATGTAATCAGCCTTTGTCATTGCAAGGGTAAGGCCAATATTTGTGTGTTTTAGACAGAAGAGATTGGAGTAAAAATCAGCATCAAAACGATCAGAATAGCCGAAACCAGGATGTCCCGGGGAACCCCAACCGTATCTTGAATTTCCAATGAAAGCCACTCCACCACCATTGGGATTATTTATAAAGTGCTCGGAGATTGCGTCATAATCAAAAGCATTGGACCAGCATCCGATTGAATAGAGAATAGAGAGACTATCCCCATTTGTGAGGTTATCCATGTCAGAGTAGCCGAAAGAACCGTCGCCCATTCCCATAACGGTATACCAGGCGTGTCCATCATGGTTTATCAGGTTTTGTCCATTATTGATTGCATTTCTGACGGTTATACGGTTTTCATTCCCAAGGGATTGATAGAGTTTTGTTATGTTTATCCAGTCAGGGATATAGAGGGAGTCGATCATATTCTTACCCACTCCAGCATCGGTATAAGGGTCCCCCCAGAGTATTTCACCCAGAAACAATGCTTTATTTAGATAATCAACGGGTGGATTTTTTTCGTATCTTATTACCTTACTAACAAAGGTAGAGACTTCTTCTTCTGTATCGACAGGTGCTCTTCCCACAAAAACATCGGGATAGAGGTCGATTGAATCACCTACCTCACCATAGGGTGGGCTCCCATTCTCATTCCAGTCCCCATCGAGGTCTGCGTAGTATAGATCTGTGGGTATACTGTCATCATTTGGCATAAATCCCGCTTCTGAGGCCATTGCGTAGGCAATTCGCGAGGGTATGATATATGTGTCTCCTCCGAGCAATACCCAAGTAATATTATAATTAACGTATATATCCTTAATGAAATTCCTTATCATTTCCTGATGGTCAA
>DAOVFB010000075.1 GCA_030668705.1 Candidatus Stahliibacteriota bacterium | reverse complement strand
TGAGATTACAATCTCACGAACCATGCCCGCTCACCCTCCGAGACGCTTTTTTTAACGGTAAGTCCTCATGCATTGATTCCTTAATTTAATGTTATTTCTATGAGATATTAATCCAAAAATGTGACATCTATTTATGATAATCACAAGCTGTTTTCTACACCTTGACATTTGATTTCTAATGTTATATGCTATAATAAAAGTAAAAAGATGAGTAAGCGCCATAAATCCGGCAGGAAAAATTGGCAATCATTTGGAATTTGTTGATGTAATAAAAAGAAGCTAATATATTTTTTGAATATGAATAAGAAAAAATTTGGGAAAGAATACATTGATGATTTAACCAGTTTCTATAACAGGCGTTATCTTCATAAAGAGATAAATAAAAGAATTGAAGATTCCGAAAAAAGGGACCTTACTTTTTCTATCGTCTTAATCGATCTTGATTATTTTAAAAATGTTAATGACACCTACGGTCACACCCGGGGTGATTCGGTCATAAAAGAATTTGCAGTCTTTTTGAAAGACCTTCTAAGAAAGGACGATATAGTAATTCGTTATGGTGGTGATGAATTTATCTGCGTACTCCCAAAAGCAAATTATCGACATGCTGAGATGATTTCAGAACGTATTATAGAGCAGTGTAGGTCAAAAGAGTTTGCTCAGATCAGATTGACCCTCAGTATTGGGATATCTTCGTTTCCGGAAAACGGCAAAGACTGGGAAACCCTTTTTGAGCTCGCTGATAGGAATCTATACAGTGCAAAGAGACATGGCAGGGACAGGATTGGCTTTTTCGAAAAAGAGAGTAAGGAATTAATCATACCTTCAAAAGAAATCGTCGGCCGAAACACTGAGATAAGTAACATTAAAAAGCTTATCAGGGTAATACTTAATGAAAAAGAAGGTGCGGCCTGCATCAGCGGAGAGATCGGTATTGGAAAGACACGTTTGGTAAGAGAGATTGTGGATGCATCTGATTTTAAGGAAATTCAATTCTTAAATAGCAATCTTTCAGCTACTACAAAATCGATTCCATATTTCCCTTTTAGAGAGATTATTCGGAGTCTTTTTTATAGGAAGAGGAAAAGCATAGAAGAAATACCCGAAGTTTACCAGACTGAACTTAACAAAATTGTACCAGAGCTATTTGATAAGTCAAAGGAAGTAGATGAAAACATCTTAATGGTAGATAAATACAGACTCTTTGAGGGTGTGAGGAAATTTTTAGAGCTTCAGTTTTCCAATGGACCAATGATTATATCTCTGGACAATGTCCACTGGGCAGACGATGGTTCCCTCGAGTTATTTCATTATCTTCTAAAATCAATGAAGGAAAAGCCCATTTTCTTTTTCTTGATTTATCGCGCAGAAGAGTTCAAGGAAAGTCCTTTTCAAAAGATATTACAGTCGATTAACAAAAAAGGGCTATGCCATACTATCAACCTCAAACCTCTAAAAATCTCTAATGTTTCACGTATGTTATCATTGATTCTTGATGGTAAACCTCCTGCTGAACTTATTCCGTATATATTCAATGAATCGGGGGGTAATCCTTTCTTTATTGAAGAGCTAATAAAATCCTTAGATGCAAATGATGGACTCATCTGGGATAAGAATGAGTGGATATTTGATAAGAAAAAGAAGGTTGTTATTCCCTACTCTCTTGAGGGAGTTGTTGAAAGGAAATTGAGTATGGTGGGGGAGGAAGCCAAGGACGTATTAGAGTACATGGCAGTAATTGGAAAGGAGTTTGGGTTTAAATCCTTACTGAAAATAACAGGAAAAAACGAGGGGCATCTCTTTGACTTAATCGATGAGATACTGGAAGCAAGGTTGGTGAAAGAGAAATCGGGAGAACGTTACTGGTTTTCTGAGGATATCATTAGAGAAATAGTATACGGAAAGATCAGCGATGCCAAATTAAAGAGATACCATCAGGCTGTCGGTGAAAAGACACTGGAACTGCATAGAGAGCATATTGAAGAAAATGTAGAAGAGCTCGCTAAACACTTTTACAAGAGTGGAGATAGGCACAGGGCAATAGAGTATAGTATCATGGCTGGTGACAGGGCAAAGGCAATTTATGCCAACAGAGATGCGATAAGATTTTACACCTGGGCTATAGATTGTTTCAAGGAAAGTGACATTGAAGATGAGGAACTACGGAGAATCAAATGTTTAAAAAAGAGAGCTGATGTGTTAAAACTGATTGGAGAAGGCGAAAAGGCCATTCCGGACCTAGAACAGGTTATTAAAATTTCAAAAGAATTAAAGAACGAAAAAGAAGAAGCAGACTGTTTAATTGTTCTTTCCAGGGTATATATAGATATGGGCAAGTACGAGAAAGCCACCAGGAATACAGAAATAGCTCATGATATCTACCGAAAACTCAAAGATAGAAATGGAAAGGCAGAAAGTTTAAACAATTATGCCAATATATATTTCTATCTCGGTGAGTATCAGAAGGCATTTGAATTTAACCATCGTTCCTTGAAAATAAGAAAGGAAATGGGTAATCATAAAAGGGAAGCAGATCTTCTTAATAACATAGGGATTATACACCAGAATTTAGGACAATATTCAGAAGCCCTAAAGTCCTTTAATCATTCGTTAAAAATAATAGACAAGATAGGTGACCGAAAGTTAAAGGCAAATAACCTTAACAACACCGGGATTACTAATTATTACCTTGGCAATTATTCGAATGCTCTAAGGCTTTACGAACATTCATTAAGTATATTTCAAGAAATGGGAGACCGAACAGGTGAAGCAAGGGCACGGAACAATATCGGTAGCATTTATCATATCCAAGGAAAATACAACAGGGCATTTGAGCATTATGAGAATTCTCTGAAAATAGTTGAAGAGATTGGAGACCTACCAGTCGAGGGAACAATCCTGCATAATATGGGAATTATATCTTATAACCTTTGCAATTACAATAAGGCACTAAAGCTCTATAAACACTCATTAAGAATAGTTAAAGATATCGGAGATAGGAAAATGGAGCTTGCAAACCTTGCATGTATTGGTGACATATATATAGAGAAGAATGACTTTGCTATTGCTGAAGGGCACCTTACTAAAGCACATTCAATTGCCAGAGAACTTAAATCTAAACTTCTACTGACCTATTTCCTTCTCCACCTCGTAAATTTCCATTTAAAGAAGGATAATTTAACAGAGGTGAAAAGGTTATTGAAAAAGATATTCACACTCACACGTGAACTGGGGTCAAAGGAATTTAAGGCAGGCGCACTCTCTGCATCAGGGTTGCTATACACAAAAGAGAAAAAATGGAAAAAGGCAACATCTGCTTTTAATGAATCAATAGCTCTCTTAAAGGAATTGGAAAGTGAGTTTGATCTTGCTAAGGTTTATTATTATCAGGGGTTAATGTTCAAGGAAGCAGGCGATGAAAGGAATGCAAAGAAATACTTAAAGAAAGCCAAAAAGATTTTCAATAAGCTCAATGTAAATAAGTGGGCTCTGAAGATAGAACAATTTTACAAAGGATTATAAAAGTTTACTTAAAAATTACCAATTTCTTTGTCGACTTAAACTTACCCACCTCCATTCTGCAAAAGTAAATACCACTTGGTACCTTATTGCCCAGAATATCTCTCCCATTCCATCTTATTGTGTGATGACCAGCTTTAACTTCTCCATCCAAAAGGACCTTAACAATCCTTCCTGTGAGATCATAGATTTTAAGTGATACTTCACAATCAACCGGTATCGTATAACTTATTGATGTAAAAATAGTAAATGGATTGGGATGAGAATGAGATATACCGAAGTCAAGAGGAATCCTGGTATTATCTATATTTATACCAGAGAAATTTCTACCCGATAGATATATATCCCACTCATTCGATTGATAATTCTGCCAAGTAACCCATACACTACTAGAATCTGATACAACGCCAGGATTAATCCCCGGTCCTTGTAATCCAATAACTTCTGGTTCCGACCACAATGTGTCCTGTGAGTGAACAGCATAAATGTTCCAATCTCCATTATATTTACCCTGCCATGCAATCCAACATTTCCCCTCATGGTCAGTAGTCATAGTCGGGAATATATTATTTTCACAATCACAGGTTATTTTAGCCGGTAAACTCCAGGAAACGCCATTATAATAACTAACGTAAATATACCCATTACCTTCATCAAAACCCTGCCAGCTTACCCAAATCCGACCAGCGCTATCAACTGTTGCAGACGGACTGTAAGCTCTCATTTGTGTTCCCGAGATGGGACCACCCTCTATCCAGGTTGGGCCATCCTGATAACTATAGTAGATTCGAGATGAATCCTGGGTATATTTGTAATAAAATACCCATGGCAGATTGTCCCTGTCAATAACCAATGCCGGAGCAAATACATCGTACCCGGATTGTGTTACTCTCTCTGGTTCTGACCAGATAGTATCCTGTAAGTAAGAAATGTAAATATCGGAGTTCAAATCCCTTCTTGTCTGCCAGGCAAGATACAATGTATCACCGGATAATGCGATACTTGGTTTTAAATCCCAGCTTGGATCACTTGAGATAGTCTCCGATTGAATCCAGCTACCATATCTATACCTACTATATTTAAGATTATATCCACTGCCATAGTTTGCCCATATTGCAATAGGCTCTCCTTCAAAACTACCTATAACGGGATTAAAATCCCAATATATGTGCGGTCCAATATTCATTAAGGTGGACCAACCACTTTCATCTTTGTAAATGCTGTATATATCAGACCTGCCATTGGTTGTAGAACGACCTGACTGGAAGATTATCCATAGTTTTCCATCTATTGACGCAAGGCCAGGATTGCCGTCGGATTCGGGATGCGAAGCTACTGCCAGAGGAGTCGACCATTCACCTCTATTGTCAATATTCTGAGGTGAATTACAAGAAGGTTTACTTGAGCTTAGTTTGGTTCCCATTAAGGGTTTTAATGTAGGATCCCCAATTATATTCATTCCATAAAACCAGTATCTACTCTCTTCACCCCATTCTATAAACCATTTTTTAAATGCCTCTCCAATATCATCCCCTTCGCCAAGCCTATCATAAAAATCCTCAAAATAAAGCATTGAACCACTCTTTGTACTCCCTATTATTGACAGTCCATAGGAATCACCAAAAATATACCAGCCAGCAGAGTAATTCTCTTCTACAAATCTCGTTCCTGAACAGGCGAAGAGATTATAAAAAATCGCACTGGGGTTTAAAACAAATAATTCATAATTAAATACCGTTCCTGCATATCCGCCGGGGACCCTAAATGTATGCCCCCAGGGCGATGAATGTGCACATATCTGTATCCATTCATAACCTTCATTCAATTCCGTGCGATATCTACTTGCTATTGTTACGTCGTCACTATTTATTACAGTGACATCGGTATATACTGTATCCAGGCCACAGTCTCCAAAATAAGACCAGTCATCATCAACAAATGTAAGCGCCCTCTGCGGAATCCCAAGGCCAGTAGTTCTATATTGATGATTCTTTGCAAAATATGTTTTCATCAACTTTATCTCATTATCCCAGAGAAGGGGGCGAGCATAAAGCCTTCCCACCCATATCTCAGGTTCAACATCCCCTGTATGCTCATCAAAAATACCATCACTGTCTGCATCAATCCAATTGCCATCAAGGTCCATAAAATAGAGGTCTATTGGAAATTCTGCATTTCCCCCCATTTCATACCAGGCTACTGGAAGTTCTCCTAAAAAGATGGCTCCAACAATGTCTGAGATACTTCCTAAATGTGCCCTGAGTAATTCAGGATTCATCCCTCTAGCTGTATCAATCCTGATAGAATATCCTTCGCTTATTAGGTCGTTGACAAACGTATCTATCTCATTTGTAAGTTCATAATAAATCCGAGAATCTATGATAATATCTACCAAATCAGTTCTTGTTTTATTGCATCTTGAAAAGACATTTCCAATCTTTAGGCTCTGCCTATGCTTATGTGATCTACACCATTTTTTGAAACTCCTCGGCTTTCTGCCGTATGGATCAACCCATTCTAATTGCTTAACTTTCTCTAAACCTGTTGCCTTTGATATTCCTGCTCCTCTCATACTACCAGGAGTAATTGCAAACAAGCATATAAGTAATATCATCTTTCACCCCCTAAAACTTTCTTAATTCCCTTTCTTAAAAAAAATATCCTTCCCGATAAATCCCGGATACCGGTTTAAGTAGCCTCCCTACCAAAATGGGGTATCATTTCCCATACTCCAGTAGAATATAGTATAATTAAACCGCCGTTGATGTCAATAAAGGGAAGGAATACATATGTGACAAAAAACCTTCGTGCGCTTTGCGTGAAAAAACTCCACAAAAGGCCTCATTGACAAATGGTGTAAAATAGATATTCTAAAAATAATGGAAATTAGGGTTATTCCCGAAGTTAAATCCAGTATAAATATTCGCTAAAAACTTTTATGATAATAAATGAAAGAACCATATTTTAGGCAAAAATCCATACATAAAAAATCTTTAGAAATGCTTGATAGAATCAAAGCATCCAGGCAAAAGCGTAATCCTATATTCACGCCAGAACAGTCGGCGCTGCTGGTCCTGGATATGCAGGAATATTTTCTAAAAGATTTCTCTCATGCTTACATTCCCAGTGGACCGGCAATAATCCCTGGAATAAAGAGATTAATAAAGAGTTACTCGGCAAAGGAATTACCTGTAATCTTTACCAGACACATTAACTCTATAGAAGATGCAGGAATTATGAACAGATGGTGGAAAGACTTGATTAAAGAGAATAATCCTTTAAGTAGAATTACAGAGGAATTAGATTCGTCAAGGGGCACAGTCATCGAAAAGTCTCAATACGACGCATTCTACAAAACACAGTTAGAAGAAATCCTTAAGAAAGAGAATGTAAGACAGGTTGTGATATGCGGCGTAATGACTCACCTCTGTTGTGAGACAACTGCAAGATCCGCCTTTGTGCGGGGATTTGAGGTATTCTTCACAATTAATGGAACCGCTACCTATAACGAGAATTTTCACATGGCAACGCTCTTAAACCTCTCCCATGGATTTGTAATACCATTGCTGGTAGAGGAATTGTTGTCTTTTCTAAAAGATGAAAGTTGAAAACATAACTATTATTGGAAGCGGCCCGGCTGGAATATCGAGTGCAATCCAGCTCAAACGCTATGGAATTACCCCTGTTCTTTTGGAGAAAAATGAGATAGGTGGTCTCTTACGAAATGCAAACCTTGTGGAAAACTATCCTGGGTTTCCCGGAGGAATATCAGGTGTTGAACTGGTAAATCTTTTTGAGCGACATCTGAAGGGAATCAAAATTAAGGTACATTTTGAAAATACAACAAATATTGACCTTGAAAAAGAACTATTTCGTATAGAAACCACTAAGGAAGTTTTTTATTCACGTATATTAGTAATTGCATCAGGAACTAAAGTGAGAGAATTCACCGATTGTCCCCTGCCGGATGAGGTAAAGGATAAGATTCTTTACGAAATACATCCAATAATTAAGGTAAGGGATAGTAAAATAGTCATTGTCGGAGCCGGTGACGCTGCCTTTGATTATGCTCTTAATCTGGGAAAGAACAATGAGGTTGTTATTCTTAACCGAGGAAATACTTTAAAGTGTCTTCCCCTTCTTTGGGAAAGAGCTATAAAAACTCCTACTATTGCCTATATGGATAGAACCAGTATTTGTAAAGTTATAAACGATTCCGAGAATTTGATTCTACTTGAATGTAAAAATTCTAAGGGTATTTTAAATCTTCATACTAATTATATTGTATTTGCTACCGGGAGGGAACCACAACTTGATTTCTTATCTAAAAGGCTTAAGGAAAATATAACTAAAATGGAAGGGGAAGGATTGCTATACTTAATTGGAGATGTTAAAAACAATATTTATAGGCAAACTGCAATTGCAGTAGGTGACGGAATTATGGCAGCAATGAAAATCCATAATGAACTAAAACAGGAGAAGATATGAAGGTCATTGCATCATCGGGAAAAGAAGAGGTCGCAATAGTTTATATTGCCGATATGGGAAAAGAACGCCTGGTAGAGTTTGTAGAATCCCTGCAACCTCCAATACCAAGAGAAAAGAAATGGGTGCTTATAGTCTCAACCCTTCTGGGTTGTCCAGTAGGATGTCTCTTTTGTGATAGTGGGATCTTTTATAAGGGAAAACTATCAAAAGAAGAAATTCAGAGCCAGATAGATTTCCTTGTAAAAAAGAGATTCCCGGATGGATATATTCCCGTAGAGAAGTTTAAAATTCAATTCGCAAGGACAGGGGAACCCGCCTTTAATCATAATGTACTTAGGGTCCTATCAGAACTTCCAGCACGCTACAATGCTCCTGGTTTACTCCCATGTGTCTCCACTGTTGCTCCAGAAGGCGCTAATACTTTCTTTGAAAGACTGATAGAGATAAGGAA
This sequence comes from Candidatus Stahliibacteriota bacterium, assembly GCA_030668705.1. Classification (GTDB taxonomy): domain Bacteria; phylum Hydrothermota; class UBA3072; order UBA3072; family UBA3072; genus DAOVFB01. Next base: position 261 of record DAOVFB010000075.1, on the reverse strand, counting down.
AACATTGTATAAAAAAAGGGAGTTTCAACTTCAATTTTCTCTGCATACCACAGATAAAGATTTAAGAGATAAACTGATTCCCGTAAAGAAATGGGATTTTAAAAAGATATCTGAATATGGGGAACAGTTCTACGAAGAAGGTATGAGAAAAATAACCCTGAACTTTGCCCTGGCAGCTAAAACGCCAATCGATCCTTTAGTTCTCTTAAAACACTTTAGCCCCGATAAATTTCTGATTAAAATAACCCCCATAAATCCTAC
>DAOVFB010000037.1 GCA_030668705.1 Candidatus Stahliibacteriota bacterium | reverse complement strand
TTACTACCATCCACTTGAACTTCGTATAAATAAAGTCGGTCGGCTGCCTCATCATAAGTCCAGCGGAAGTACATTTTCTCGTAGGTAACGCCGATAATTCTGTCCTCTTTTTCAGCTAAGCCTTTTATACCTGAGCCAGAATGAATCTCCACAGGGTCACCCAAAAGACCCGAATTCTCCATTTCAAGACGATACTCATCTTCAGTATTTACTTTTACCTCAAAGTCTAAGATTATGTAGTGGAACAGACCAAATCGGATATTTGCGATAATCTCATTTTTATTTTCATCCGTTAGTTTAAGAGTAACAGTTCCATATTCATCTCCCTCTTTGAATGTTAGAACATCAAAAGACAAGGCAATATTCTCCCAACCTTTACCAGCCTTTTTATACAATTTAAATTTACTTTTAGTTAATTCTTCTCCACTTCGCCAAAATTCAAAATGGGTATCGAAGAATCGGAGCTCACAATCAGCATACCTTGCGATTTTATTCCTTGAATCCCAAACATATGGAGCATAATTCCTATCTCCAAGGTCTACATTACTTTGACCGATATAGGAGGTGTACATATATTGACATGTATTAGGATTATAAAAAGTTCTTCCAGATTTTTCCCATTTATGATGAACCCATTCTGTTTCTTCATGGATGCTAAATTGAGATTTATTAATTCGGGAAGAGATTTTTCTGGATATCTTAACATTACTCCCCTCTCCCGATAATAGGGAAAGGGAAATGATTAGAAACATCAGAGATATTTTTTTGTTTTTCATTGTGCCCCCCTTTTAGATTAACAATGAAAAATATTATAAAAACGATACAAAAATCTCCAATAGCTGTTTACTTTTGTCTAATATAATAAATATTTTATGTTTGTCAACCCCTTTTTTAAAAATTATTCCTTTTTATCCTGGTTCATTATATGCATAAACAGTTGAAAATTAGTTTAAAAATAAAAAAAGGGGGCAGGTTTTCCTGCCCCCTTTTAGGGGTGCTTGTGAGGTCTATTAGGATCCTACCTTATTATTGCAAGATCACTTGATGGTCTATACTTCATTTTGAATTGAGCGAATCTTTTATTAAGTCTCATTTTAATTCCTCCCTTTTTATTTGTTAGACGTAAGTTTCAGGTAATTTGTTTCAACTGAAACTCACTTTTTTCTTTTTTTATCCACATCCCTTAACTTTCTATGCAATCAAAATAACTAAGCCGAAACATATACTATCATTTAAAAAGAAAAGTCAACCCCTTTTCCTAAATTTTTTTTATTTTAAATCATAACCACCACCGAAATCTAACCGCAGATGAACACAGATAAAAACACACACCACCCAAAGAATAGACACAGATTTACACAGATATCAACTGATTAAAAACCCCTAACCCTACCAAGGACATGAAACCGCAGATGAACGCAGATATAGTTAAATAGTTGAGTAGTTGAATAGTTAAGTAGGTAAAAAAATAAAACCAACCCCTAAAACCTAAGACCAAAGACCTAATAATGACACAGATTTACACTGATTTGAACTGATTAATATAATCTAAGAACACCGAACTCAGAACTGAATTTTAGACACAGATTTTCAACTGTTCCACTGTTCAACCCCCAACCCCCAAACTTGTAACTATTGACTCTTTCTTATTTTGCTGATAGCCTGGAGTAGCAGAGCTTGCTCTACACTTTCCCTTTGCGCGAAACTTGTAGAGGCACTTCATGAATTGCCCCTACTCCAATTCTATCTTTTGGCACTAATCACTCGACTCTTGACTAATTCCCACATATCACATACCACATATCCCATATCACCCTATGAACCCTATGAACTCAATAAACTCTAAACTCTAAACTCAATAAACTATCCAACCGTCTGACTGACTAACGCACCAACTCGGTTTTTTACAAGAGATGAAAGGTCGTGATGCGGCCTGATTTCGCGATAGCGGCTTGACATTCTCTTTCGTAAATTTAAATTAATACTATGAAAACGGGTTCTGCAACACTGCCACTTCATGGAGGGAAAGTTCCAAGATGGCTCTTTTCAAAAATGAAAGAGCTTTCAAGGGCCCTTATGGAGGCGATGCTTATAGAGTACTCTCCTGAAGAGATATTAAAACACTTATCAGACCCATTCTGGTTCCAATCACTTGGTTGTGTGCTTGGTTTTGACTGGCACTCCAGTGGTGTTACCACCACCACAATGGGGGCACTGAAAGAAGCTTTTAAGGATTTAAATGCAGGTATCTACGTTTGTGGGGGTAAGGGAAAGGCTTCACTGGCAACACCTGAAGAGATAAGGAATATAGGTTATAGAACCGGTATTGAGGTAGAACCTCTTATATATACAAGTCGAATAACTGCCAAGGTTGATAACACAGCTGTTCAGGATGGTTATTCTATCTATCATCATACGATTGTTTTTACAACTTCCGGAGATTGGTGTGTTATACAACAGGGGATGAATGAGGAAAATGGAATGGCCAGGAGATACCACTGGGTTTCAAAAGAAGCATTGGATTTTGTCAATGAACCGCATAAAGGTATAATTAGTGACGGTTTTACAAAACCTTTGAATATGGTATCAAAAGAATCAGAGGAGTCACGAGAAGTATCAACAGAGATTGCCTCTCTATATCCTGAAAAAACGATAGGGGAATTGAAGAAAATAAGGGAACTTGTACTTCCGGAAAGGCATCTGATTCTGCTTTCCGATATAAATATAAGGAGATTAATTAAGCCTTTGGAATTGGCATTTGATAGACAGCCTGAAAATTTTGAAAATCTACTTGGTATTCGTGGTGTAGGACCTGCAACGATTAGAGCATTAGCGCTTATAGGTGAGCTCTTGTACGGTAAGCACCCAAGTTTTAAAGACCCTGCAAGATATAGTTTTGCCCATGGAGGTAAAGATGGGATCCCATATCCGGTGGATAGGAAAAATTATCAGCGCTCTATCAATTTTTTAAGGGAAGCTGTCTCCTGTGCAAGGATAGGAGAAAAGGAACGACTCAAAGCACTGCAGCGACTTGCCGCAGTGGATTCCTGAATCTAAAACCTAACCAGTGGTAATCGGCCAATGATTAAATAAGTTTTGCGTTTTACTTCTAAACAAAGGGGGAGAGGGTAGTCATATTGACATATAGAATATTGACATATAGATCTTATTCGTTATCTTTCGCCTATGGATAAATTCTTTAAACTCGTAGAAACACTAAGAAGAAAGTGTCCCTGGGATAGACAGCAGACCCTAAAAACACTTATTGAAGAGCTCATTGAAGAGGTCTACGAACTCAATGCTTCTATAGAAGAAAATGAGTTGGACGGGATAATCGAAGAACTTGGGGATACCCTTCTCGGTGTCTTTATGATGGGTGTTGTTCTTGAAGAGAAGGGAATTAAATTTGACGAAGTGGTAGGTAGAGTCCATCAGAAGATGATAACACGGCATCCCCATGTATTTGGCAGGGATGAAGCAAAATCAGCAGAGGAGGTTCTTCGTAAATGGGAGATGAGGAAGGGAAAGGGTTGGAGCTTCCAGAAAAGTCTTCCTGCACTGTTACGGTCTTCTAAGATTCAGAAGAAAGCGTCGAGGCAAGGTTTTGATTGGGAGGATATATCGGGTGTGTATGAGAAGATAAAGGAAGAACTGGGGGAGTTAAAGGATGCCGAAGGAGAGGGAGAAAGGATGGAAGAATTGGGCGACATACTCTTTGCCTGTGCACACCTGGGTAATTTCCTTGGTATAAACCCTGAGATAGCTCTTCAGAAGGCTAATGATAAGTTCGAGAAGCGATTTCAGTTACTCGAGAAATCACTCGCGAATAGAAACATGAAAGAGTTTACAATCGATGAACTTGAAGAGATATGGCAGAAGGTAAAAAAGAATGAAGAGGAAAGGGAATAGCCACAGAGACACAGAGAACACAGAGAAGAATTGTTTTTTGTAAGAAGGAGATTAGCCACAGAGACAAGAGAGAACACAGAGAAATATTATAATGATAACAGGAAAAAGAGTAGCCGTAAAGGATACTAAGATAGAAAAATTAAATAAAATAACTAAAGAAATAATTGGATGTGCAATAGAGGTTCATAAACAACTTGGTCCCGGTCTTTTAGAAAGTGTTTATGAGGCTGCTTTATGCATAGAGTTTGATATTAATGGTATCAGTTACCAAAAGCAAACAATGATACCTATTGAATATAAACATCATAAAATTGGTGAACATAGGTTGGATTTATTAGTGGAAAACGAAATAATTGTTGAATTAAAAGCAGTAGATAGCTTATCTCCAATTTATAAGGCACAATTATTATCATATCTGAAAATGGCTAACAAAAGATTGGGATTATTAATAAACTTTAACACCATACAGTTAAAAGAAGGGGTTAAAAGGATTATATTATGACTGTTAATATAAAATTAAAAATAAACTCTGTGACCTCTGTGTCTCTGTGGCATTATTAGGTGTTTGGTCTTAGGTCTTGGGTTTTAGGTTCAGAGTAATGAGTTTATTGGGTTTAGGGGGTAGAATTTGGGGTTTAGGGCTTTGGATTTGGTGGTTAATCAGTTGGTATCAGTGTAAATCTGTGTCTAAAATTTGTATGGGTTTAGGGTTCTGACTACTGATTACTGCTTTCTCTGTGAACTCTGTGTCTCTGTGGCAGATTAATTAATAAAGGAGTAGAAATGAATGATTTAGTAATTATTGGGGGAGGGATTATTGGGGGAGCGTCTCTTTATTATTTGCTTGAAAAGGGTTACGACGGTAATATCCTGGTTCTGGAGGCGAACGATGCGCTTGCCCAGAAAGCAACCTCTCTATCTGCAGGGGGCATGCGAAATATCTGGTCTACGACCGTAAATATGAAAATGACAACATATTCCATCAATCATTTTAGTGAGTTTAAAGAGCGATTCGGTGTAAGTATTGGATTTGAACAGAACGGATATCTGTTTACATATTACGAGAATGAGTGGAAAGATATTGTTAACTTTAAACCCAGGTGGGATGAGGCAGGTGTTGAAACAGCGTTGGTTTCACCGGAGGAAATTGAAGAAATAATCCCGGGTCTCAGGGCCTCCCTTGACCATCTTGACTCTGATATCCTTGAAATGCTTTCCATATCTCCCATTGTCGGAGGAATCTTTGGCAAGAGTTGTGCGATATTGAATACAACCACAGCAGCAACCACATATTTTGAGTATTCAACGGATAAATACCCGGAGAAAGTTCAAGTGAGGCTAAATACGGAAGTCGATAAGATTATTATAAAGGGGGGGAAAGTTAAAGGAGTTTTAACAAAAGAAGGAGAGATGATTGGTTGTGAAAAGGTTATTCTGGCATCAGGTGCCTGGTCAGCAGAAATACTCAAGAGATCCGAGATTCCAGAAGACCAGAATATTCCAGTTGTCCCTGTCAAGAGAATGTTATTCGTGGTGTCCCAGCCGAAGTCGGGAAACTACGAAAAAATTCCTCTTACTATTATAGATAATGGTGTCTACTTCAGGCCTGAAGCCGAGAACCTGATTGTAGGGCGAGCAGATGAAAACCAAGCTCCAGGTTTTGATACCGAACCAGATAGGTCTTATTATGAGGATTATGTGAATCTTTATTTACAAGCAAGGATAGAGGGGGCAGAATACTGCAGGATACAGAATATGTGGGGTGGTTTATATGCTATTAACACGGAAGACCATAATGCACTTATAGGTGAACATCCGGATATAGAGAATCTGTATCTTAATACGGGATTCAGTGGCCACGGCATTATGGAAGCGCCAGCAGCTGGTTTGTCAATAGCCGAAATAATCGCGGACGGTGAAGTAAGAACTATTCCGGAGGTTAACATGCTTAATTTTGAGCGTATCAGAAAAGGGGAACTTGTTAAGGAAACCATAGTAATCTAAAGGATAATTCGACTTGACAATTGTAATATTTTTCTTAATATAGCATTATGAAGAAGGTTGCAATAGAAGGTGATTTATCATATTTCTCCATAGTGGAAATATATTATCTTCTTTCAAGATTCGAAAAAACTGGAAGATTGATTATAAAGAGGAAAGGTAATATATATATATCAGAGGGTAAGGTAATTCACGCTGAAACTGATTCTTCCGAAGGGATTGATGCATTCTTTGCTCTCAGTATGATTAAAGAAGGCCGTTTTAATTTTCAACCGGATGAAAGAGCAAGTATTAATACTATTTCACAACCTTTATCAGAGCTAATAGAAACTATAGAAGCAAGAGAAGACGAGTTGAATGTGTACAGGAAGGATTTGCCTCCGCTCACAACGATTCCTGAGAAATCCAGTCAGGCACCAGAAGGTGAAAAAGTAGCGCTTAAGAAAGATGATTGGAAAATTCTAATTTTATCTGATGGAAGAAGGACACTAAAGGAAATCATTGAGACAAGTCCACTGGATGCACTCAATACCTATAAAACTTTGTCATGGTTGTTTAGGGAAGGCCTTCTTTATGACCCTGAAGAAAAAATAAGAATAGTGGATGAAGGCGTTAAAAAGGCCAGTGGGTTCTTAAGAATTTTTAGAGACGGCCCCTGGAGGAGAGCGGCGGTAGAATTGATAAGCGAAAGTGGGCTCGAAGATGCCATTTCAATTGCTGGCAATGATTTTCTCTTGCTCCAGAAAAATTTCCCTCTGGATTTGGAAAAAACAAAGGAATTCTTTGATAAATTGGTGGAAGCACTAAAATCAAAGGCAGAAGAGACACTCGGAAAACTTCTGGTAAACAAGAGGATGAAAGAGATAGATGAGTCCTGAAGTACCACTCAACAATATTTTGAACCTTCCTGAAGTGAGGGGTTTTGCGCTAGTATCCTCTGGGGACGGTTCAATAATTGGGAGGGGTGGGATAACACCAGGTAATATAGATGAAATAGTGGCTTTTGTCGGTTCTGCTGCAGAGATTATAACCGAATCCTGTGGGCTTGGTAGCATAGATTGCATAAAGGGGATAGGGGTGGAGAATGTAGTAATTGTTCCATACAACAATAATTATCTTGGTTGTGTTCTTGAAAAAGATAAAAGGAATATAGAGGAGGATGTAATGAGTATACTGGGGGGGAAGAAGGATGAAGGCGATTTTAGAATACTGAATTTGGTAAACAGCAAGATATCCCAACTTAATATGTTGATTGAGGAGTTTACGAAAGACTCAGATAAAGCAATGTGGCAGGATTACATCGGTAAGGGATTATTGGCTCTTAGCAAGGGGAGTAGATTCCAGGACAATATCATCCTGGAAGATTTCGGGTTAAAGGTATCCAGTGCAGGAGACCTTACATCTGAAGAAGTTAACAAATTTATGAAATTATTACTTGATTTTATAGTGAAGAAAGCAATAGGTGAGTTTGGTAGTACAGAGGCAAAGGAAAGGGTTCACAGGGTAATAAAAAAGATAGGTAAAAAAAAGTAATATGATTGATCTAATGGATTTAAAGGATAACCTGGATATACAGACGGCGTTCAGATTAAATGAACCCATGGAATATATAGGTGATCTTGAAAATGGAGAGAGTGCATTAGAAAGAATAAAACTGGTTTTGACCCAGACATTTGATGCTCTTGATATTCCGCCTTTCAGGCAGTTAATAATCAAAGGGGATGGCAAAACAATCCTTATAATGTATTACAGAGATGAGATTATAGGGGTTATCTTTACTGGTGAGACTGATGTTGAGGAGGTAAGGAGGTACATTTATGAAGGAGGTGCGGTAGTAGTAGGAATAAAGAAGGGTGTGGTGGAAGAAGCAGCGGATTCGAAAAAGGAAGAGGAAGAGGAAGAAGAAGAAGAAGAAGCGGAAGAGGAAGTAAAAGAGGAAGAGGAGGAAGAAGAAGAAGCAAAAGAAGAAATAAAAGAGGAAGAAGTAGTAGAGGAAGTAGAAGAAGCAACAGTAGAGGAAGTAACTACTACTGAAGAGGAAGTGGCAGTAAAAGTAGAGAAAGAAATTCTGAATCCTGTTGTTATTGAGAAGATTGATGAGATTGCACATAAGTACCTTGGTGATTTTTCCCTGGATATTGTATCTAATGTTATAGATGACAGTGAGTTAGATAAAAACAATCCCACGAAAGATCAGGTATTAGAGGTGACTAATTCACTAAAGAATGCTGCTTCTTTAATAATTGGCCCTTCAAAGGCTCGCGAATTAGAAGAGAACATTCTAAAAGTAATCGAGGAGGAAGGATGAGTGCATTCTTACCAGTAATATTCTCATGGTCAGAAGAAATTGCCCGTGTTGGACTTATAAATAGTTATACAATGATTATTGCGGCTATTTTTCTCTGGATTACCTTTGTGCTCTTTGGAATTATAGCAAAAAGATATGAGTACGTTCTCAGGAGGAAAACTCAGTGGCAGTTCATTCTCATGGCTCCTTCGGGTATTCTTATCTATGCAATTCTTAAGTTCTATTCATCAGTAATTCTGGGAAATCTTAAGATGGCGGGAAATGTAGAGATCATTGCCTATATTTTGTTCTTTCTCTCTGGCGTTTTTTCATTGCTTGGGGCTCTCCGTTTCAGGAAAGTAGTAGCACCCAGGAGAGGAGGACAGGATGAAGGTTAACGTTCCCTTTGAGTTGTTATTTGGAATTGGTATCTTATTATTAACTTTCTCTGTTTTTGTATATGGATTGATAATAAAGAGGCTTCTTTCTCTTATTGAGCGGAAAGGAGTCTGGGTATTACCCATAATTGGGTCCATTTTTCTCCTGTGTTCTACAGCGATCCATTTTTATAGAATATTCTTCTACGAAGTAGGGTTATCCAAGGCGGATCCCGCAGAGCTTTTTCCTCTTATTAAAGGAATGCTAAGCGTGAGTTCAATGGAAGCATTTTCATTACTTGGAGCTACCCTCTTGACACTCATCGGGATTACTATATACTATAGATGGATATCAAGGTAGTAATGTTTAATCGAAAACCTAAATCTATAGATTTAGGTAAAATCATAAGGAGGTTTTATGCAAGCTGCTGTTGATTTCTTTAACAGAGGTGGATGGGCAATGTGGTTTCTGTTAATTGCTGCGATTATTGGATTTTCGTATATTATAGAAAGATTTATCACATTTGCGCGTACTCGAACTGATCCGGAGGCATTTTCTGCAGATCTGATAAAGACCTTCAAGGATAAGGGTGTGGCTGCAGCAATAAATCTTTGTAAACAAGTTCCGTGCCCTGTGGCTAAGGTGCTTCAACCAGTCCTTGAGAAGTATAAAGAGGTAGGCAAAGATAGAGAAATTCTCGAGGAAATTCTTACAAGAGTAGCCGCCAAGGAATTATCATTTCTCGATAGAGGTATGCTTGTTCTTGCATCTGTTGCAAATATAGCTCCAATGATCGGATTTCTTGGAACAGTTTCCGGTATGATCAGAGCTTTTAACGCTATTGCACTGGCTGGAACGGTTGAACCAACGCTAGTTGCATCAGGTATTTCAGAAGCACTTATTACAACCGCAACTGGTCTGGGACTCGCTATTCCTATCTCAGGTGCACATGCATATTTTACTCAGAAAGTAAATGCATATACAAGATCAATGGAGGAAGCTTCCTCTGCCCTAATGGATGCAATGCTGGAGGCATAAATGAAACTCAGGGAGAAAGTGAGCAGAAGGCCGGATATTCCAACAGCATCAATGGCTGACATTGCATTTCTCCTTTTGGTCTTTTTTATGGTTACTACAGTATTTTCGAATGAGATGGGCTTGCAGATCGTGCTTCCTGAAAAAGGCCAGGAGGTAAAGGTTAAATCTGAGAATATCCAGAAGGTTTATGTTGAAGAAATGGGCGGAATAAGGCTCAATGGAGAACCCGTTACACAGGATGCTTTTGTTGATGAAACGAAGGCGATACTTGTAGCTAATAAGGATGCGATTTTCTCCATAAAGACTCATCCTCGTGCAAAATATCAATATATGATAAATGCTTTTGATAAATTGAGATTGGCAAGTGCTGAACGTGTTTCGCTTGCACCGTCGACAGAGGAGTGAGCTAAAATGAGATTAAAACGAGAAAAACTTCCAGCAACAATACCCACGTGTTCAATGGCTGATATCGCTTTCCTGCTACTGGTATTTTTTATGGTTTCCACGGTTTTTAGGGCGGAGACAGGTCTCAAGGTAATAATACCTCAGGCTGAGGCCGCAAAGAAAATACCTACCAAGAATCTTACACATGTCTGGATTGCAATGAACGGTATAGTTTCTATAGATGATGCTCTGATTACTAAGGATAAGGTATCTCCAATTATGAATAGAAAAAGGCAGATCAATCCAGACATAATTGTTTCAGTGAGATGTGATAAATCTACTAATTACGGCCTTGTTGAAGATGTATTCGATCAATTCGTTGAGGCAAATGTGCTAAAGATATCACTTGCCACAACAAAGAAGAGGGGGTAAAAAATGGATAATGGTGTTGATGTAGAAAAACTCTATCCTTTTCATATGAGAATTGCCCTCCTTCTGACTCTTGTCATATTCATTCTGGGATTTATGTTTATTCCTGAAAGGGAGGCAAGGGAATATAAGCCAACCATCCAAAAGAGGATACAGGTTCAAAAACTTCCACCTCAGCTCAAAAATATTGTTAAACCGCCGCCTCCACCAAAACCCAAAATGCCTGTTGCGGCTGAGAGTGATGAAGAGGCAGAAGCAGAAACCATCGAAAAGACTGATTTTGGAGGTTATGAAAAGAAGGAAGCGGAAGTTGAATTCAATATTCCACCCTTTGTTCCATACGATACAGCTCCCAAGGCGCTGAATCTGGCGGAGGTGAAGAGTAGGACTCCGTATCCAGAGTCAGCAAAGAGATTAGGGATTGAAGGAACTGTATATCTTGAATTGTGGGTGGATACAAAAGGGGTGGTAAGAAAGGTAGTGCTTATTAGACCCCTATACCCCGCTCTTGACAAGATTGCAGTTGAGATGTCAAAGCAGTTGAGGTTCACCCCTGCAATGCAGAGAGATGAACCTGTAGCGGTGCGGCTTTCTTTCCCATATACATTTTCCCTCGAAGATTGAATTGTTCAGGGGCTCTTTTTTAATAAGAGCCCCTTTTTTCTATTATGTCAGCTTTATCCCTCGATGATTCAATTCAGTGGGTAAGTGGCGTTGGGCCACGCAGGGCAATAAGTCTTGCCCGATGTGGAATTCAAACTGTTCGCGATTTTCTTTATTTCCCACCACGTCGATATCTTGATAGAAGTGATATAAAATTAATCGGAGACCTTAAGGTGGGGGAGGAAGTGACTGTGGAGGGGGATATTATCAGCGTAAATTCCAGGAAGAGCAGTAGAAATACACTCATCACTGATATCGTTGTATATGATGGGACGGGAATGATTATAGGCCGATGGTTTAATCAGGAATGGGTAAAAAAGCAATTTGAAAAAGGTAGCCATCTCTTTTTGAGTGGAAAAGTAGATTATTATCGTGGCTTCCAGATTATTAATCCGGATTATGAGTTCTTAACAGAAGAAGAGAAAGAGTTGATACATACAGGCAGGATTATCCCATTATATCCATTATCAAAGGGTCTGGGGCAGAGATTTATGAGGAAAACTATTTCTAATATACTTAATGAAGTACTAAATAAGTTAGAGGACCCGATGCCTCAGGGTATAATAAAAAAACATAATCTAATCCCACTCAGGGAGGCTTTACATAGTCTACACTTTCCTATGAATAAAGAATTTATAAAAAGGGCGAAAAAGAGACTTGCTTTCGATGAACTGTTATATCTGCAACTATTTCTAACGCTCAGGAAGGCGAAAAGGAGAAAACACAAGGGCAAATCCTTTAATGTAGAATCCACTTTGGAGAAGAAGTTCCTCTCATCTCTTTCCTTCAAACTCACCAATTCACAGAAGAAGGTTATCAGTGAGATTAAGAGAGATATGCAATCTCCTTATCCAATGAATAGACTGCTCCAGGGGGATGTAGGTTCAGGAAAGACAGTAATAGCCATAGCTGCAATGCTAATTGCTGTTAATAATGGTTTTCATTCAGTCCTGATGGCTCCAACAGAAGTACTGGCCTATCAGCATTTCTTTGTTATTAGTGAGTACCTATCTTCTCTGTCTGTTCCTTTCTGGCTTCTTGTAGGCGGGATAAATCCCCTGGAGAAAAAAGAGATGTTATCTCTGATACATAAGAAAAGAGGAATTATAGTAGGGACTCATGCTTTACTTGAAGAGAATGTTAAGATACCAGATTTAGGATTGGTAATAATCGATGAACAACACCGTTTTGGAGTAACTCAGAGAGCAAAAATTCAAAGAAAGGGAAGAGAAGTGGAAACCCTGGTGATGACTGCTACACCCATTCCCAGAACATTGGCTCTTTCCGTTTATGGAGAACTTGATGTCTCAACTATTGATGAAATGCCCCCTGGACGGATTACACCGGTTTCAAAGTGGGTCAGAAAAGAGGAGAAAAGAAAAGATGTATATAATTGGGTTCATAAGGAGGTTCGTCGAAAGGGGGTGAAGGCCTATATTGTATTGCCCCTTATAGAAGAATCGGATAAAATGGACCTGCATTCTATTGAGAAAGAAGCGGAAATTCTTAAAAACAGTTTCTTTTCGGATCTGAAGGTTGGCGTATTACACGGTAGGATGGCAAGGGCCGAAAAAGAAGAGATTATGAATGGTTTTAGAGGCCAGCAATTTGATATTCTTATAACAACTACTGTTATTGAAGTAGGCATTGATATCCCTCGCGCCAATGTAATGGTGGTTGAGAATGCGGACCGTTTCGGGCTTGCCGATCTGCATCAGCTAAGGGGAAGGATTGGGAGAGCAGGAAGTAAATCATACTTTATAATGGTTTCCCTTGAAGAGAATATAACAAATAATGCTAAAGATAGACTTAGTACCCTGGAGAAGATATCTGATGGCTTTAAACTGGCAGAAGTTGATCTAAGGTTAAGGGGGCCTGGAGAATTCTTTGGTACGAGGCAGCATGGGTTCCCAGATTTTCGATTTTTTGATCCACTTAAGGACAGAAGTATGATTGGACGGGTAAGGAATGCAGTATCCGAGATTATTCTAAACGGTTGGGAGGATAGGTTTAACGATAGGATTCGGGATATTCGTAAGGGGTCAGAATTTATTGATGTGGGATGATGTTGGGATGGAGATGAATATCTTTCTTCATCTTCTTTATCCCGTCATAAGTTTCAGGAATTCCTTATTATTCTTTGTCATCTTCATCTTGGAGATTAAAAATTCCATTGCTTCAGTGTTGTCCGTCATGCCACTCAGTATCTTCCGTAAAACCCAGACTCTGTTTAAAATTTCCGGAGAATGCAATAATTCCTCTTTTCTTGTCCCTGATACTAATATGTCAATTGCGGGGAATATACGTTGGTCAGAAAGGGTTCTGTCAAGTACTATTTCCTGGTTGCCTGTTCCTTTAAATTCCTCAAATATCACGGAATCCATACGAGACCCTGTTTCAATTAGAGCCGTAGCAAGAATGGTAAGACTTCCCCCATTTTCGATGTTTCTCGCTGAACCAAAAAATCTTTTTGGTATCCGAAGGGCATCTGAATCTACTCCCCCTGATAGTGTTTTCCCGCTGTGAGGGATAACCAGATTGTTAGCTCTGGCATATCTTGTTATAGAATCGAGAAGAATAACCACATCATACCCAAATTCAACTAATCTTCTTGCTTTCTCCAGAGCCATATTAGCTACCTGGATGTGCCTTTGTGGGGGTTGGTCGAATGTTGAAGCGAGAACTTCTCCTTCAACGGATCTCTCCATATCGGTAACCTCTTCAGGTCTTTCGTCTATGAGTAATACTATAAGATAAATCTCTTGATGATTTTCGGTAATTGAATGGGCTATCCTCTTTAGAAGTATTGTCTTTCCTGCCTTGGGTGGAGAGACAATCAAACCTCTTTGCCCCTTACCCAGAGGAGCAATTAGGTCTATTATTCTCATTGAAATATTCTCATCTTTTGATTCTAAGTTTATTTTCTCGTTTGGGTGAAGAGGGGTAAGGTCCCTAAAAGGAATTCTGTTAGCTGCTTTTTTCGGGTCATTAAAGTCGATACTTTCTATTGTATTCATTGAATGGTATTTCTCGGAATTCATAGGAGGTTTTATAGACCCGATTAAGGTATCTCCTGTTCTTATACGATATTTCTTTATTATGTGGGGAGCTACGTATATATCAGTGGGACTTGGAGTATAATCTTTCTTCTCAAACCGCAGGAACCCAAATCCCTCATTTAGAATTTCTATAACACCCTCTACCAATTCCTGTCCCTTTTTTCTGGCCCGTTCTTGTAAGATAGAAAAAATCAATTCCTTCCTGGTCATTTCGGAAAAGGAAATTCCTAATCTCCGGGCAATATGAGTTAAACCTGTATATTCTTTTTCTTGGAGTTCTGAGATACTCATTGGATTATGCTTGTATGATATATATAATTCCTATTTTGTCAAGGGTTTTGACCAATTTTTAGCAAAAAAATATCTGAATTTTATGATAGGGATGTTTTTGTTGATTCTTTTTCGATTATCATGAATTTTTTTATGGGAAAGAGAGAAATGTCACTCGGACATCGCCAATTCAGCTCCGCAACTTTCGCAATACCAGGCATCTGGTTTGTTTCTATATCCACATTTTGGACAGGTGATAAACTCACTTACATCTTCTCCTTTCCCTTTGGGTTCATTGCTTTCTTCTTCCAGTTCCTTTTCCAGTTCTCCGAGCCAATCGTCTGTTTCTGTTTTACCTTTTGTTTCCACCTGTAATTCTTCTCCCGGTCCTTCTTCTAATTCTTTGAATAATTCCTCTTCCGTTTCTGCTGCTTCACTTTTCTCTTTTTCTTCATATACTTCTTCCTTAACTTCGGGATTCATTGCTTCATCCGCTGTCAAAATCTCCTCTTTTTCCTCGGCTGTTTCCTCTTCTCCGGTGAATAACTCTTCTGCCAGTTTCTCTTCTGCTAACACTTCAGGAAGTGGTTCTTCTTCTGTGGTTACTTTTTCCTCCACCTCTTCCGTTATTTCTTCCTCTGTAGCTGTACCGGTTTCTTTAAGTATTTCTTTGATTCCTTTTTCTTCAGATTCTATTTCATCTGAAGTTTTAATTAGTTCAGATATTTTTTCTTCTATGGTTTCTTTCATGGAGCTATGTTGCTCCTCATCATATTCTCCTATGGAATAACGTAATTCTACCTCCTCTAATTGTTCGTTGAATTCTTCAATCCTTGATTTAAGCGAACCTTTCTTTTCTGAAAATTCTTTCAGTTGTTCTTTGAAGGATTCGGATTTTTCCGAGAGCTGGCTCTTCAGTTCGTCCAACCTCAGTTCGTAATCCTCTTTCACCTTTTTATATACCGATTCGCTAAAGTCTCCTTTTTTCTCTTCTATTTTTGAAAGCTTATCCTGTAAGCCCTGCATTTGAGCCCTTAGTTCTTGAATGTCTTCAGTCATTATTTGCCTCCTACATGAAGTTGACTTATAAGATTGAAGTTTACACTAAATTCATTCCATCCATTTTTTATTTTATACTCTGCATCTATTATATCTTCGTATTGTTGTTCCATTTTCTTATAAGACACTTTTTCTGCTGCCACTTTATATTTATTATACAAGAAATAATTATTCAAATTCAATCGCTCTTTTGAACTAAGTTTTTTAATACTTTCTCCAGCATCCAGATTCGCTTTGACTATAAGAAGATATCGTAGGTCTCGATTGATAAAGTAAAAGAGGGATTTATTGTCGGAAAACTCCATAAGATACTGTAAGGCGGTTTTATACTTACCTTCAATCATTGAATTCGTGATCTTGAAAATTGTATCATCTCTGCAATAACCTATCTCCTTTACATCCTCAATTGTAATTTCTCTATTTGTATTTTTCAATCTTCCAACGATCAGCTCGATTTGTTTTTTGAGCTCTTTTCTATTTGTGCCAAAGGAGAAATGGAGAAGATTTATTGCTTCTTCTGTGATAGAATAGCCCTTCCCCCGGATGAATCTTTTGATCCAGGAAGGAATTCCGGAATCGTAAACGGTCTCAAAAGAACACGATAGGCTATTTTGAACCCCTGGCATAATTTTTTTATTACTGTACGTTAGAATGATTGTATTTGGCTTGAGTCGCTCCGGATTTTTTGTGATTTTTTTGACTTTATTGTATTGAGATTTCGGAAAAGTGTCCACTTCATAGATTATCATAAGTTTATCCCCGAATAACGTTTTTGCGCTCAGATTGTGGAGGGCATCTTCTGCGTCACCCTTAAAGAAGACTTCAATTCTACCTTCTTCAAACTCTTTTTTTATTGCAAAAATTACCTCGCTCACCTCAAAATCATCTCCTGAAAGTTGGAGCAAATTATAAACATTCTTTTTATATACGGATAAAAATTCTTCTACTGTATGCACTTGCATAATTTAATTATAATAGGATTCGGTTATAAGTCAAGGTTTATATGCTTGTTTTGTCTATAACTGTCAAAAAATTTTAGACACAGATTTTCACTGATATTCACTGATTTTCATCTATAATTTATAATTCAAAATTCAACATTCAAAATTACTAATCTTGACTCTTTCTTATTTTGCTGATAGCCTGGAGTAGCAGACTCACTCTGCGTTGCCATGGCGCGAAACTTGTAGAGGCAATTCATGAATTGCCCCTACTCCATTTTTTTTGACACTTGACTCTGGACGCTCGACTCTAGAC
>DAOVFB010000040.1 GCA_030668705.1 Candidatus Stahliibacteriota bacterium | reverse complement strand
GTTCATGCATCGGATTCGAGTGAGACAGCGAGAAGAGAAATTGAGTTCTTTTTTGGATAGGGGGATAATTGATTATACTTACAATAAACTGTGGTAGTTCTTCACTGAAATATCTTGTATATAGTTGGAAAAAAAGGAAAGAAATAGCAAGGGGAATAGTAGAGCGGGTCACTATTGGAAATTCCTTTATCAGGCATAGACCCAAAGGGAAGGATGAGGTAAGGATTTCTCGGGATTGTCCAACACACAAGGAAGCAATGCAGTTAGTAATGGAAACCCTGACCGATAAAGAGATTGGTGTTTTAGGAAATCTGGATGAGATATACGCAGTTGGGCATCGTGTTGTTCACGGGGGGGAGGAATTTGTTAGTTCAATTCGTATTGATGAAAACGTATTGGAGACATTTAAAAAACTTTATGATCTTGCGCCCTTACACAACCCACCAAATGTGATGGGAATTGAAGCCGCCATGGAACTCTTACCAGATATACCCCATATTGCTGTGATGGATACTGCTTTCCATCAGACAATGCCAGAGGAGTCATTTATCTACGCTGTTCCATACCATTGGTATGAAGATTATGGAGTGCGTAAATACGGATTTCACGGAACATCCCACCTGTATGTATCCAGGAGGGCTGCAGTTCTACTTGGTAAGAAAATAGGAGAGACAAATCTAATTACCTGTCATATTGGGAATGGCGTGAGCCTCACTGCTATAAAGAACGGAAAATCCTATGACCATTCGATGGGGTTTACACCCCTTGAGGGATTGGTAATGGGAACAAGGTCCGGCGATATAGACCCTGCAGTGGTTGAATATATATGCAATAAAGAAAACAAGAATGTATCCGAGGTAATAAATAGTCTAAACAGGAAGAGTGGACTCCTGGGTATATCGGGAAGATGGGCAGATCGTCGGGACATCGAGTTGGAAATGGAAAAAGGAAACAATAGGGCTGCCCTTGCCTTTAATAAAGAAGTCCATCGCCTGAAGAAATATATTGGTGCTTATGCTGCTATACTCGGAAGAGTTGATGCGGTAGTATTTACAGCAGGAGCAGGAGAAAAAGGCTCGGAATTAAGGGAGGCAGTTTGTTCTAATATGGAACAACTTGGATTAAAATTGGATCGAGAACAAAATATGAAGTCAAGGGGTAAAGAAGAATCCATAATCTCTACCGATGATTCTCCCATAAAGATATTTGTTATTCCTACCAATGAAGAAATAGTCTTTGTTGAGGATGTGGTAGGAATCTTAAAAGGAGAATATAAATCTCCTGAGACATTCAAATATTCCTTTGCTTTACCTGATTATAAAGCCAAGTAGGGGCAATTCACGAATTGCCTGGTGGGGTTTATCTGAATTTTTCCCAGAATTCTTTCTCAAATTCATCGGGTTCCCCCACAGGATTTTCCTTATCGAATTCCCATTTTAATGGATTCATAATAATATACTCTCTAACATGGTTTAGTTCATCATTGTTTCTAATAATGCGATCGTAATAATTGCGTTGGTAGACAGATATGCCCTCTATATTGCGTATCCGATTGATCTTCTTTACAGTGTTCATTTTGTAGAAGCCAATTATTTTTGATATTAACATTTTACGGCGTTCTTTCCGCTGTGATAAGATACCATTTTGTAGGGGCAATTCACGAATTGCCCCTACAATTAATATCACAGGTATATGATTTGGCATTACTACCAATTTGTCTAATTGTACACTATTAAAACGTTCTGGTATTTCAACCCAGAATTCCTGGGCAATTTCACCAAATGGTGATAGTTCAACAATGCCATCTTTCACTTCGCCAAAGATACATTCTCTGTTTTTTGTGCAGATTGTGATAAAATATGCGCCACTCAGCGAATAATCATAATTCTCTAATCTTAAATGACGCCTGAATTGTTTATCGCGTTTATATTCCATGTAAGCGTTGTTTTAGTATTCTTTCATTCTATTTAAGAAGTCCTGTAGCGGCAATTCGTGAATTGCCTGGTGGGACAATTCGTGAATTGCCCCTACTTTAACAACGGAATGAAATTCCTTTTCTTCTCCGTTAAGCATAATTACCGTACCGGAACGTGCATAATAAGGTGCGGGAATTATTGCATAATCTACCTTTATATCAGGTTTGCCTACATATATAGATATGCCTTCCTGATTATTCCACTCGGGAAGAGGTAGTTTTGAAATCCCAAGGCTATTCATCTTTTTAGGAATAACAAGGGTTTTTCCTTTTAAAGAGTCATTTTTATGAACTATTGATAGGGCTTGGGAGTTGCCTTTTTTTACCAAACAGGATCCATTATTGACTGCTTTTTTAATTAAGGCTTTTATTGGCGCATAGGTATCCAGATCGATTCCGACCCATATCCTTTCTGTTTTCAATATATCCTTAATTTTGGCATTCCCCCTACTTGTTTTTTCTTCTATATATATACCAACATTTGAGTTTTCTGCATATTCTTTCAATTTCTCTGCTTCTTCTGTAAAGAGGTCACCTGAAAGTATAATGGATATATTACTTTCCTCTTTGATGAGAGAAATGATTCTGTCAACTGAAACCGGAGTGCCCTTCCCATCCTTATAATGAAAATATCCGGGATTATAATCGTGCAGTAGTTTATATCTTCCTTGTTCACAGAGGATACCCATATTCCATTCATCATTCGGTGTTTCAACCCTTAATAGTTCTCCATTGTGTACTCTAAGATGGACGGGACAGCCAAGACCACACTCACCACAGGTTACTTGTATGGTTTCCATTGGGTAAGGACCTGATTTCTCTGTTGGTTTCTTATCCTCCAATGCTCCGGTAGGACATACATTCACACACCCACCACAATTGATACAATCCAGTTTTTTCCCAAAAGGTGGTTCTATTAAAGTTGCAAATCCCCTGTTCACGAGATCAATAGCATATTCCCCGAGTATCTCATTGCATTCGGTTACACATCTGCCACAGAGGATGCATTTACCCTGGTCGCGTAAGATATATTTATGACGTTCATCCACTCTATAACGGATAAGTTCTCCCTTGAAGTGGTATTGGTCGGCTTTATATATACTGGAAAGTTTCCTCAGTTTACATTCAGACAAGGCGTCACATCCACAGGAGATACATCTCTTTGCTTCCTCTATTGCTTCTTCCTGTGAGAATACTGATTCTATAGGAGTAAAGTCCTTGTTTCTTTCTTCAGGGTCTCTGATATTTACCTTGATTCGCTCACTCTTTTCATAGATCTCAAAATCCCATTCGTCAACTTCCTTTTCATGATTATAGGGTGCAATAAGCAGGAGTGAGTTTAGAAGCTCTGGATCAGATTCGATATCCTGAATCCAATTCCACGGTTCCTGAATCACTTTCTTGACTTTTTCTAATTTGCCATTCAGATAGAGGTCTATGGCATACGCTGCTCTATCTGCCTGAGCGCAACTCTCAACCACAGTAGCGGGGCCCAGGACAATATCCCCACCTGCAAAGATATTTGCTTTATTGGTGTTCTGGAGATATTCAGAAGCCTTAATCCAGGTTTTACCACAGTCTATTCCATATTCTTTCATTTCTTCGATGTCCCCATATTGACCAATAGCCATTACTACTGAATCAGTCTTCATTTCATATTCAGAACCCTGGAGAGGTATAGGACGTCTTCGCCCGGATTCATCAGGTTCACCAAGCTCCATCTTAATACATCTGACGCCTTCTGCTCTTCCATTGCCCAATATTGCTGTTATATTAGTAAGTGTGCGGAATTCTATTCCTTCCTCTTCTGCTTCTCTTAATTCTTTTTCATCGGCAGGCATTTCATTCCTGCTTCTCCTGTATAGGATAGTGACATCAGAGCCTAATCGCTTTGCAGTCCTTGCCACATCTATTGCTGTATTACCTCCACCAATAACTGTCACCTTCTTACCCAAACTTACTTCTTTATTTGTTGCGATTGCATGGAGGAAAACTATCCCTGTGTAGACCCCTTCAAGGTTTTCTCCCTCTATACCCATCACCCTATCCTTCCAGGCACCTGTGGCAATGAATACTGCATCGTAGTTTTTACTCAATTCCTCGAGGGATATATCTTTTCCAAGTTTGGTCGAATATTTGACATCAATTCCACCTATATAGAGAGCGAGTTCTATTTCTCTATCCAGGATTGCTTTTGACAGGCGAAATTCAGGTATTCCATACCGGAGCATCCCTCCCAATTTATCCTGGGCTTCATAGATGGTTATCTTGTATCCTTTTTTTCGTAATTGATAGGCTGCCGTTAGACCTGCAGGTCCTCCACCGACGATGGCTATCCTCTCGTTTCTTTCTTCTAGAACCTCCGGGATATAAGGATTATCGGATTTCATATCGAAATCAGCGACTGCCTTTTTTAATAATCTTATGGCTATAGATTCTTCAACCTTTTGTCTCCTGCATTCATCCTCACAGAAGGCAGGGCAGACTGCTCCGAGTGAATAAGCAAAGGGAGAACTACCCTTGATAATTTGGAGGGCCTCTCTTGGTTTCCCATCTGCAATAAGAGCCACATAGGTTGGGACATCATAGTGAAGGGGGCAGGCTTTTTTACAGGGTCCAATACAGTCTCCATAGTGTTCAGAGAGAAGAAGTTCAAGATTGATTTTCCTGGATTCAATAACTTCTTCTGTATCGGTTTTAATCTCCATTCCATCCTGAACATAAGTGGAGCAGGAGGTTTCTATTTTCTTCTTCCCATCTCTTTCAATCTCGACCAGACACATTCGGCAGGAGCCATAGGGTTCGAGTATTTCTACTTCGCAGAGAGCCGGAACGTATATATCGTTTTCCCTGCAGACTTCAAGTATAGCTTTCCCTTTTTCAACTTTTATATTCTTACCATTAAGTAAAATATTAGCTCTTTCACTCATTGTCTACTGCCTCCACTGCATTTACAGGGCACACTTCAAGGCAGGTGCCGCATTTAGTACAATCTTCTTGAATGATTTTGTGCATATGCCCCACTTCTCCTTCTATAGCATCAGTAGGACAATTCCGAGCGCAGAGTGTACATCCCGTACATTTATCGGTTATCACATATTTAAATAGATGTTTACAGACCTTAGCAGGACATCTCTTTTCCTCAATGTGGGATTTGTATTCATCCTCGAAGTATCTCAGTGTGGTTAGAACCGGATTGGGAGCAGTCTGTCCGAGTCCACATAATGAATATTTTTTGACTTTTTCAGCCAAAGTTTTCAGTTTCTCAAGGTCATCCTCTTCAGCCCTTCCCTCAACTATTCTATCAAGTATCTCAAGCATTCTTTTAGTACCGATTCTGCATGGTGTGCATTTACCGCATGATTCTTCCTGAGTGAAATTAAGGAAATATCTGGCTGTATCCACCATGCAGTCATTCTCGTTTAATACGACCATACCTCCCGAACCCATTATTGCTCCTGCTCCCGTTAAGGATTCATAATCCACGGATATATCGAGATGCTCCTCAGTCAGGATTCCACCGGATGGTCCACCAAGTTGGACACCCTTGAATTTTTTATCACCTGCAATACCACCACCAATATCAAAAACTATCTCTCTTAATGTGATACCCATTGGAACCTCAACAAGACCAGTATTTTTGATTTTACCAACCAGAGAGAATATCTTTGTTCCTTTGCTTTTTTCCGTACCAATTGAGGAAAACCATTCGGCACCCCTTAAAATAATTGCAGGAACATTAGCCCAGGTTTCCACATTGTTTATAGTGGTTGGTTTACCCCACAAACCTTTTTCCGTTGGGTATGGTGGTCTGGGTCTTGGTCTACCAACCTTTCCTTCTACTGATTTAAGTAATGCAGTTTCTTCACCGCATACGAATGCACCTGCACCCTGAGCCACTTCAATCGAAAAATCGAAGCCTGTTCCAAGAATATCCTTACCCAATAAACCGTATTCCTCTGCCTGGCTTAATGCAATCTTTAATCTTTTAACTGCAAGTGGATATTCATTCCGGACATAGATAAAACCTTTATGTGTGCCAATTGCTTTTGCACCAATAACCATACCTTCGACTACCGCGTGAGGGTCAGCCTCCAAGACGCTTCTATCCATGAAAGCACCAGGGTCTCCCTCGTCCCCATTACAAACGATATATTTTATCTCACCGGGGGATTTACGGCATAGTTCCCATTTTAGTCCAGTTGGAAATCCCGCACCTCCTCGTCCTCTTAAACCAGAATCTTTGATCTCTCTGATAATTTCCTCAGGTGTCATTTCGGCAAGTGCTTTTTCTAACCCGCGATAACCATCAAAGCCAATATACTCTTCTATGTTTTCCGGGTCTAACCTACCACGATTTTTCAAAACAGTCAACCTCTGATGCTTAAAAAATCCAATATCCATCATTGTTGGAACAGGTGCTTCTTCGGGTCCCGGTACGTACATTAACTCCTTAACAGGTCTACCTTTTAACAGGTGCTCTTCGACAAGGTGGGGAATATCTTTTTTGCTAACACTCTGGTAAAATATATCACCAGGTTGAACAATTACAATCGGTCCTCGTTCACAAAAACCCTGACAACCAGTGGTAACAACCCTGACTTCATTCTCCAATCCCTGTTTGACGATTTCCTTTTCCAGTTCTTCTTTGACATCTAATGAGCCACTGGCAACGCAACCTGTTCCTGCACAGATAAGTGCATGTAATCGATATTCTTTCATTTTAATCTCCTCTTCGCAATCACTTCTTTATTTGTCTTATTTTAATGTGGTCCTTTCACTTCCAATTGCAAGCGCGTATTCTTTTACAATGTTACCTTTAATAATATGTTCATTCAGGATTTTTTTGATTTTTTCTTTGGTCAAGTCCACATACTTTACTGGCGGCTTGTCCTCTATTTCTACTGTTGCCATGGGTTCCCGGCTGCAGAGTCCGGCACATCCGGATGTCGTAACTATTACATCATCTAAATTTTTCTTCCCTACCTCCTCCAGCAATGCAGTCAAAATTTTTCGTGCTCCGGCTGCAATGCCACATGTTCCCATATGAACAGTAACTCTTGCCCTTGCCTTGTTCTGTCTTAAGCTCGATGTTCTTCTCGCTTTATCTCTGATTTTTTCTAAGTCACCAATCTTCAGCTTTTTCAATTCTATCCTCCTTCCTTATCTTATCTCTTTCAATCCTTTTTCGATCTCTTTTTTTAAAAAACTCAAAACTCCAGGATTGTTTATTGGAATGTCCTGCAGTTCTTTTTTTATCTCTATACTGTCAAATATAAAACAATTCTCATTTTTGCAATGTTGATATATTATGTCGATATCCAATCCCCTGCTGCCTATTAAATTAATAATTGTTTCTGTCATATTGCCAAATGGTTTTCGATCTATATGATTGTGGACAAATTTAGCGATGATTGTAGTTCCTTTTCCTTTTTTTGATTTAATATCTATATTCCCTTCAGCTTCTTTTGCAGCCTGTGCTAACATCGGGAGCCCCAGGCCGATTCTTCTTACATTTTTTGTTGTATAAAATGGGTCGAGAACTTTTTCTATGGTCTCTTTATCCATGCCTTTGCCATTATCTTTTATTTTGAGTGTGAGTATATTTTGATTAATATCCTCGTTGAGCATAATTTCAATTTTTGTTGCTCCGGCGTTGATTGAATTCTCGGCAATGTCCAGAATATGAAGAGAAAGGTCTTCCACAGTTACTCCTCTATCCGAAAACTTCTGCCATCTTTTTTTTTGAATGCCATCAGAATTTCATTAATTTTGGGTTCGTTGATTAAAAAAGATGTAGTGGCCCTACCGATATCTCCTAAAAAGTGCGCATCGGATGAAGAAACCACTGGGAATTTTTTGATTTCCGGAAATCTATTTATTGCCTCAGATTGGCTAATATTTGGTGATAATTCCAGGGCATCGAGTTCAAGGTCTTCAGGAATAAAACCCAATTGTCCAATAATACTATAACTTTCACGGTCAATGTGAGCAGCAATTGCCAATCCCCCAATTTTATGGATTTCCGAAACCAACTCCTTTAAGGTCAATGTGGTTGCGCCAATCAATAATCTTTTATTATACCCCTCTACCTCATCAAATTCATTGGCGATTATCTGCTCACCAAAAAATTCTTCCTTATTTTCCTCAGGAGGTAGTTTTTCGTAGATAATATCCTGAAGTTTTAGTATATCATGGGTCCTATCAAGAAGTGCAATGATATGAACTTCTTCAGCACTTGTTATTTCCATCCCGGCTAATACTGTTATTTTTTTTCTTGCCCCCGCATTTTTTGTTGCCTGTACATTCTCAGCTGAATTATGGTCGCAGATTCCAATAATATCGATATTTAACTCCAGAGCCTTCTCCACCACTCGTTTGGGTGAATTCGTTAAGTCTCCACACGGTGATAGGCAGGTATGTATGTGTAAATCTGCATTGAAGTTTTTTAACATTAACTATCCAGAGATACCTAATTCATATAACTTTCCGACTAATTCAAATGCTGTTAAAGAACTGGTCATAATTGGTACTTTTTCTTTTTTTGCCTTTTTTATTGTTTCTTCTTCTGGTTGTCTATTATTTATAATTACAATTCCGCAAGCTTCCTTTAAAACTGCAACCGCAACAATATTGGGATGACCCTGTAGAGTAATCCAGATGTAACCTTCCTTACAATTTGCTATTACATCACTTAAGAGATCACTCACATACCCACCTTTTATCTCTTTGTCTAAAAATTGCTCTCCGCACTCTATTTTAAGGTTAAATTGTTCTATTACCTTAGAAAGTTTAATTTTTTTTCCCGTCATTATTACTCTCCCTTTCTTTATTTTTTTATAAAGATGCAATCCTCTAATTTTGCTTTGCCCTGGGCTACATCTTCAGCAAATGTAGCACAATCCGGTGCTCCACATATCCCACAGTCTCTTTTCGGAAGTTTTTCGAAGAGTTCCTGTTTCAAATTCATTTTCTTTATTGCCTGGCTTCTATCTTTATCTAAAGGTTTGAAAGGTTTTGGTTTAACTTCACTTTCGAATGAGAAGAAATCTTCTTTATATAATCTTTTTACACGATTACTGTCAACTCTCTTTTTGTTCCCATAGATTCTACTGAGTTTGATGATGTTACTTTTAGCAATAAATCTACTTTCCACTGTCAAAGGACCACCAATACAACCGTCGGGACAGCTAAGACATTCAAGATATTCGATATCTTTTAACTTCCCGGACTCAACCTCTTCAAGAATTTTGATTGTATCGTACACACCGGATACCGAAGCAGATTGATGATATTTTAAGCCTCTAATTTCACCTCCGGAAATTGCCCATCCTATGCCAATTCCACTGATTGGACCTTGTTCTTGAAGCATCAATGTTTGTTTTTCTTTTTTAAGTATCATCATAACTTTATTATAAATATCTTTGATTGGAATCGCTCCATCAAGGTGCGATTTTTCCATAGTCTCTGGTTGGTTGATAGAGACCATTTTTGCTGCGCATGGTGTTATCTCTATAATACCTATTTCTTCCTCTGGTATATTTTGTTCTTCAGAAATTTCTTTTCTTAAGATTTTTGCAGCGATTTCACGCGGGGGTTCAATTGGTATTATAAGTTCACAGAGACATGGAAATAACCTTTGGATAAGACGAGCCACAACAGGACAGGTAGAAGAGATTATCGGCCTTGGAGATTTATTTTTGTCGAGATATTCTTCAATAACCATACTTTGCATTTCACAAATTAATGCTTCATCATAAACATAATCAAACCCGATTTCTTTTAAAGCCGAGAGAATTTCATTGGGCATTGTCTGTGGTCCGAACTGAGAGTAGATAACTGGAGATGGAATCGCAACTTGATATTTGAATTTGTTTATATCAGCTGATGATGTTATGATAGGTTCTATTGCATCATTGGGACAACCCCTGAGACATTCTCCGCAATCGATGCATCTCTCGTAGTTAATGCTTGCTTTTTGTGGTCGAACCCTTATTGCTTTTGTTGGGCAAGCTCTCATACATTTTCCACAACCGATGCATTTATCTTTATTAACCCTGACTGAATGGAGAAGTTTTCCCTCAGGCATTTTTATCGTTCAGATTCATTGTGATTTCAAGTTTAGTTCCTTTGTCAACAATAGAAGATATATTAAAAATGTCTGCATTCTTTTTCATATTTGGTAAACCCATTCCTGCACCAAAACCCATTTCTCTTATTTCCTCTGTCGCAGTTGAATATCCTGGTTGCATTGCCTGATCAATATCTCCTATGCCCGGTCCTTCATCTTCAATCGTTAATAGAATTTTTTCAGGGTAGATAAGAATGCGCATTATACCATGCCTTGCATACGTTACAACATTTACTTCTGCTTCATAAGCTGCAATTGCGAGCCGTCGGATAATATCGGTATTTATTCCGATCTCTTTTAATATATTTTTCAATTTACTGGATGATTCACCTGCATTAATAAAATCACCACCATTAATCTTAAATTCCTGTTCGAAAAGAACTTCTGAATCCGTAATCTTGTCAATCTGCCCTTTCAATATGTATTCCTTTTAGCCCCTTTGAGAATAATATCCCACAGGCTTCAAACATTGTTGAATCTGTCAATAAAACCGGTATTTTGCAGTTTTGGGCAAGTTTGATGGTATCATCTGAAGGCTGTTTATTGCGGACAAAAATAACTGCATTAATCCCTGTGATCTCGCATGTTCTGATTACACTATTGTGGGCAAGCCCGGTCAGGAGCAATTCACCCGGCTTTGCAGTTGCTAAAATATCGCTCATCAAATCTGAAGCAATTGCAAATTTTATATCAATGTCCAGGTTGATGTCCTCACAAAGGACCCTGCAATTGCAATTGAGATATTCCATTATTTTTTTGAGTTTCATTTCACTTGCTCTTTTTGTTTTGTATTAGTCGTTTCCTTCTGTTGATATTTATCCAGGATTTTACCAATCTTCCCTGGTGTTGCCTTTCCATAATATTCTCCATCAATCACTACTATAGGTGCAAGGGCGCAAGCACCGAGACAATTTACAGTTTTCAGAGTAAACATTTGATCTTCAGTTGTCATACCCGCTTTAATTCCTAACCTTTCTTCGATGCGTTCCAGAACCTGAGGCGCACTCCGTACATGGCAGGCAGTTCCCATACAGACTGTAATAAAATGTTCACCTTGAGGATTAAGACTGAAAGCATTATAAAAAGTTGCAATACTATAGAGTTTGCTGAGGGGTGTATTCAATTTTTGGCTGATATATTCCAATACTTCTTCAGGTAGATAATTGTATTCGTTCTGTGCTTCCTCTAATATCTGTATTATTTTGGATTCATCATATTCATAATCAGAAAGAATTTTTTCAACTTTTTCCATCTCCACTCCTTCATTTTATGTATGCTTTAGCATTATATCAAATCATCCTTAATATATAGATCGACCCTGGTTTGTCAATGTGTATTAGGTTTATAAATTGATGCAATGTTCGTTTTTGCACTTGTGGGAAAAGAACTGTTTTAAAACTAACGGAGAGGGAGGGATTCGAACCCTCGTTCCACGATGAAATGGAAACACGATTTCCAATCGTGCACCTTCAGCCACTCGGTCACCTCTCCCTTTTATAAGCTGGTGAGCGGATTCGAACCGCTGACCGGCACATTACGAATGTGCTGCTCTACCTGTTGAGCTACACCAGCTCCTGTTGGATATATATATTAATTCTATAAATAATCAACCCTAAAAACATGGTCAAATCTCGTGAATAGCCAAGAGTGATTGTCTGTGTGATATGTGTTTAGAAGATTGGGAGCAGAGGATTTTGCGCTTTGCATCCTTTCAATTAAGCGAAACTTATGTCTCTATGGTGAAATCTAAGGCGCTATACAACCTGTGGAATCAATCGTAAAAGAACAGTAGAAGTTAAACGATGCTACCTCCCTAGGTATAGAACAACCATTGATATATATCCAGTAAGTTCCTTTTTTGGGGTAGGAAAAAAAGATTTCTTCCCTATCTGTAGGGCCGGTTCCGGAACCCACCCTTTCATCGTTTGTGGGATATCCATTCCCATCATTGTCACGATAGACGAACATATCTATATCTACATCCCTCTCTTTTGAATCTGTCAGAAGGAACATAAATGGGATATCTTGTGAAAGATATAAGGGACCAAAGATCCAGCTCCCCTCCGGGAGCGAATCCGGGCTCTTATCCTGATAGATACGCTGATTAGTAAATGAATACGATGGAAGTATATTTACCCCTATATTCTGTTTTGTTCTGTTACCATTAAAATCCTCTGCGGTAATAAGGAGTTTATATTGCCCGGGGTAAAGAGGCCCTCCTTTTCCTGCATCAAACAGGATTTCCGACTCATCTAGTGACAAAACCTGCTTCCTTTTCCCGAATTCCATTGAGAGTGTTTTGATTCCCAAATTGTCATGCGCCAATATGTGGAGAGTATCTTTGCTTCCGGAGTAGAGATTGAGTGTTTTGGGCGAAACTAAAAGCCTCGGAGGCTCATTGATGCGGCGGTGGGTGATGTAGAGTTCTACAAGGGAGGTAATGTTTCTAATGGGATTGTATAGGTATAAGGTTCCGTCCTTTTCTTCTATGGTTACCTTACCCTGTGATATTGGAATTCTCTCGATACCTGTCCCGGCATATTGAATAGAGTCTTTCAGGTAACTGCTTTTTATCCTATATGGAGTGCTTGTGATAAAATTAAAGCCTCTCAGGAAACCACCCCTTACACTAATCCGGGTAGAATCAGGCAGTTGGATGCCAACCTCTGGCTGTTTTATTCCTTTCGTTTCACCAGGAAGTTTAATCTCTAATTCCTTTTTCTCCCCTTCCTCTATCCAGAATAGATTCCTACCTCCCGTTCCGAAGGGTGACAGAACATCTATTGTGTATCCAAGGGGTTCGTACCCGAGGTTGAAATGCAAAAGCCCCTTTAAATCTGTATATCCCCATGTTGATACCATATTTCTATTTTTCCAGTGGCTCCTTATGACAGCTAAAGCTCCCGGAATGGGCTTTTTATTTCTATCAACAATCTTGAGTTTCAATTCCCCTGTGTTCGTGTAACCGGCTTGTGTTACAGGGAAATGATAGCCATCAGGCCTCCAACCGATAACCGTTGACACATATTTTTTTAATCCCAGAGCAGAGATGTAGGGATTTCCAATATAATCCTCTGCCCTACCGTTAATATCAAGGTGATGCCAGTTGTTCCATTTCTTCTCTCTCGGAGACCATTCACCAGGATACCAGAAGTGATTCCATTGGTGGTCTTCTCCTTTGCTTGCAACAATATAAGAGGGTATAAGTAAGGTTCTCATGAGAGCAGTAAATAAGATAGACTGCTCACCACAGGAACCATAGGATTTGTAGTATATCTGTAAGGGTTGAATATCCTGGGTTTTATACCCGAACCTCATTCTATTTCCTTCATATGCCCAGGACTGAAAGCGATAAAGATTTAAAATAGCTTTTCTTAGAGTGTTTGCGTCCCTTGCCCCGTCAAATATGGTTTCCCCAAAAAGCGAATCATGGAAGAATATATCCCTCCAGAACTCCTTTTTCTCTCCTTTATAGATATCGATTTCTTTCTGTAGCCATTCTTCATATTCTATGCCGTAATATTTCCAGTCCCGCCTCCAGTATGAAGCATCTATCATCGAGGGAATTTCGTATAGGATTCGCGGGTGGACAACGTAGTAATAATAAATATATCGAGGTAGTTTGTATTTTCCTTCGTAAAGAAGTGTTGTAAAATTTTTTTCTTCTACAACCTCCACATATGGAAGAATTTCTGCTGCTCTATAAACATCCACGGCATTCGAAAGGAGTAGATGTGTGTCTCCTAATCCTATGATTGCTCTCAACACATTGGTCGGAAGGTGGGCTATAACAAAAGCAACCTCGTCCTTAAATTTGGTAGGTATGGAATCGAGAAATTCCGTAAGTATCTTGAGAGTAAAGTTATCCTCTTTTAGGAGAGGTTCTCCTGCTGGATAATATTTACCGTAATATTCCTCTATGTCTTTAATGCCCTGCATGGGCTCCAATTTCCAGTTTCCTCCTTCTTCAAATTTCCCATGCCTGTTGAGGAATAGATAAAGGTTTCCATCAAGTCCCGAGAGAATTGCGTCTTCCACCCCATCTCTATTAAAATCAATAACAGAGGGAGAAAGAAATTTGCTAAGGAGAGGGAAAGAGAGGGTATCATCCTGGTAATCTGGTGATAAGAATAGATGGACGCGTCCTCTTCCATCAGAGGCGATGAGATCGTCTTCTTCATCACTGTTAAATTTACCTGCTGCTATACGCACC
Organism: Candidatus Stahliibacteriota bacterium; assembly: GCA_030668705.1. GTDB lineage: Bacteria > Hydrothermota > UBA3072 > UBA3072 > UBA3072 > DAOVFB01. The sequence continues at coordinate 1,427 of DAOVFB010000040.1, read as the reverse complement.
GGTGGTATTAATTGAATGTCTTTTCTAAATCCTTTGATTTTCCCTTCCCCGGAAGCTATAATTATTTCTCCTTTAAAATTTGCAATAGATGCATAGGATGAAACCGAATCTATCAACTCAATTCTCTCAAGGTTCCTTTTTGACACCCTGTAAACTGCTCCATTTTTATAACCGAGATAGCAATTTCCATTTGATATAAGAATCGTGGCATAGGGATAACTCTCATCCGTAAGCAAAAAAGAATACCATCCATTTTCTTTTTTTCTGTAAAGTTGTGGCTTGCCCTCTATTGATATCGCTATAAATGAATCAGGAGAAAAGAAGAAAAGAGAAGGTGCAATTTTTTGGAGGTCTGGTAATAATGGTGATGGAGTTATGTTATCGGGGAAATCCCAGTTGCTACCCGTCCAGGTAGTCCAGAAAACCCCTCCATTCCTATCGCACCACACTAAACCCTCACCAACATTTCTTATAATTGATGCTACAGGTAAAGAGTGCGAGAGGACCGTTCCTCCGGGTAGATTAATTCTTTCCATATCAAAGAAGAATTGTCTTCCATCGATGGTAAATGGGACTCCTCTTTTCCCCTTTAATCGCCTAAACTTTTTGGAAATAAAACCACCCCGGATATATACATCACCTTTCCCATCTCTTATGCCTAATTCGTCGCCACCTCCTATATCTACTGGTGGCTCAAAACTTCCTATCTTTTTTCCTTTACCATCATAGATTTCCCCGTTGTCATCAGCATATATTATTTCATTATTCACGAGGTTAAAAGAATGAACATGAGATGCCAGGAGTTTTTTTGTGTTATCTTCTTCTATAAATAGGGAAGAACCCTCAAGGAAGATATATTCGGTTTCACTCCGGGTGGATTCACGGATACCTATCGCTTTTGCTGCTGGAAATACTACAGGTGAATATCTTAATTCACTTAATTTTTCACTTAAGTCAAACACTAACCAAGGTGGAACCCCGGTGAAGTTTGGGTTCTCCTTTTTGAGAGCTTTTTTTAGTGAAATATGTTCTTCCCCTCTTAAATAAAATTTCACTGTATCCACAGTTGTTTCATAGGAAGTCGCATTAAGAAATAGCAATATAAAAAGCATTACATCTATATATAGAAATATATTGTATAAAGTCAAGCTGAATGTAGGAATCAGGATATTTTTGATAAAAATTACCCCTAAACCCTTGACAAGATAAGCATCTTTTATATTATAAGATGGTAAAGGTGAGGGGTTAATAATATAAGAGGTAAATGGAACTCGCCTCTGTTGTGGTGATATAATTTTTTTATGTCTATAGGAGGTATAAATGGCTAAGGAGAAATTCAAGAGGACAAAGACGCATTTAAATGTAGGGACGATTGGACATGTAGACCATGGAAAATCCACGTTAACCTCGGCTATGACGAAGGTATT
>DAOVFB010000168.1 GCA_030668705.1 Candidatus Stahliibacteriota bacterium | reverse complement strand
AGCAGTTTCCTCTCCTATTCCTTTTATAGAGAGTAGCCACCCGCGTAGCTTCGAAGTTTCAACTTGCTTTAATTCGCTTATATCTCCATTGTAATCCTCTAAAAATTTTACAGAAAAGTTCTTTAAGTAATTAGACTTAATATTATGATAACCAGCAGGTTTTAATAAGAAACTTAAATCATCAATTGAACAATTTGTGAGTCTCTCAGGCGTGAGTAAATCAAATTTTTTAAGATTAAGAATAGCCTTTTCTACATTCCCCCAGTTTGTATTCTGCGTTAAAATTGCTCCAACTATAACCTCAAAAGGCGTATCTGCAGGCCACCAGTCCCTTGGCCCTAAAGAGGAAAGGAGAGTTTGGTAAATACTGTAGATTCTATTCGATTTCATCTATCCTCCTTATCGCAATTCTATATGGTATCATTGTGACAAGCAATGTAAGAAGCAAAAACAGAAGGGAAGAGATGAGCAAAGGAATCCGAATGTCGACCGAGAGCCCCTGTAGTTGTGCCTTAATATAAGTAGAAATCGGGATAATAAAAAGGGTGAGGGAAATACCTATGTAGACAAGATTCAATATTGCGGTAAATAACCCACCAGCACCGGAAGCTATTTTTGCAGGGTTTGTCTCGGTGAAATCCGCGAAAACAACCCCAAGAGAAATTGCTAAAACTATGGCCACGACCGAAAAAACAGCTGTTACTATAGCCGAGAGAAAAACAATCAATGGATATTTGATTAATAATAGATTTGAAGAAATCACGACCAATTCCGCAATCAAGAGATTAACGAGGAGAAAAAAACATCCCTTTGAATGGAGTATTGAAGAGGCAGATAGGGGAGAGGAACGGAGAATCCACCAGGTTTTACCTTCAAGGCTTATTTGCGGGTAGACAAAGCGGAGAGAAAGTGTAGCAGTTATATACCCAATAAAGCCGGTATTAACCAGAGCAAGAACAGATAGGTAGAATGGGTCACGGACATACATTGGGGTCCTGCGAAGGGATATGCTGTATACGATAAGGAGAATAAAGATAATCAAAAGTTGTGACCATTGTAGGGGAGACCTGACAAAGACCTTAAAGTCCTTCTGAAGAAGGTTTAAAAACTTTGGAATTCTTTTAATTAAGGGTTTTGTAGCGCTAAATGCTTTTCTGGAATGCGATAGTGACGACATCCAACTCACCCTGTAAAAGAGATTAGCAAGAAGAAAAGCAAATGACAGGGAAATCATACTACCGGAAAGGAGTAATGCCGTATTTTTAAGATACAATCTCATATTGTTTATTGTAAGGGCAGATGCGCTTTTAAAGAACCACTCATTCGGAAAATATGGATTGGATACACGTAATCCATCCATAAACTGTTGTATTGCTTCAAGATTGAGGGTCTGTGGAACATTAAAATTGTAGGGTGTTGTCCGTATATATAGGTATAGCACTAATAGGGATAAACAGCCTAAGATGATCGATAGTTGTTTCAGGGTAAAACGTGGATTCAATTTCTTCAGGATTACAATAAGAGAAACTCCAAAACCAGCAGGGATTGAAATAAATGCCAACAGAGGAACTAATATTAAAAATATTGAAGCATATGTTGCCTTGAATGATACGATGTAGGCCAAAACGAGCGGTAAGGCTCCTATAAGGGTGGCCCAGGATGAATAGAAAATGGTTTCAATCGATTTTAACGTGAAAATATTCGATGGGTGAAGGGGCGTTGAGTGAAGGAAATTAAGTTCTTCGGAGTGATAGAGAGTCGAAAGCGCTGTTACTCCGTTACTCATCAGAAGAAGCAATAAAAATATAAAGAAGGAATAAGCGATTAGTTTATCGGCGATGATGACACCTATTAACTCAATCCCGGACAAAAATCCAAATAAACGATGAAAGAAAAGAAATCCTCCGACAAGGAATAAGGAGATGACTAATAAATAAGTAACCAGATTGAATTTATTCATAGAAGAAATGGATGTTAAGACTCTCTTTAACCTTATTTTGAGAAGAAACAAATTCATGGTATAAAGATAAGAGGAGCAAAAAATTTGTCAATGATGCATTACACCTTCATTATTTGCCACAGAGACACAGAGTTCACAGAGAAGAATTACTTTTTGTGTAAAAAAACACACATCACCAAATCCTAAATTTGACACAGATTTTCACTGATATCCACTGTCCAATTCTTTAACATAGAACTTAGAACCCATAACTAAGATCCAAGACCAAACACCTAATAATGCCACAGAGAACACAGAGGGATATAGTTAAATAGTTGAGTAGTTGAGTCGTTTTTGTTAGTCCAATGTCCGACGTCCAATGTCCAAAGTCAATAGACAAAAGTCGAGCGTCGAGAGTCTAGTGTCCAGTGTCGAAAAAAGGATTTGGGATTTAGGGGTTAGGATTTAGGGGTTAATCAGTTGATATCAGTGAAAATCAGTGTCTGAAATTTAGTTCTGAGTTCAGTGTTCTTAGTTCTGTGTTTATGGGTTGGTATGTTAGGAGTATTGTGGTATGTGGTATGTGATAAGTGGTAAGTGATAAGGGATACGTGCATATTCATCTTCTATCTCATAACACATATCACCTGCTTATCTTCTCGCTTGAGTTCTATCACATATCACCTTTATTGAAAATTAACCGTGAGTTTGCCGTGGCATTTTTAGGTCTTAGGGTTTAGGATTTAGTTTTCAATCAGTTCAAATCTGTGTAAATCAGTGTCTGAGATTTAGTTCTGAGTTCAGTGTTCTTAGTTCTGTGTTTAGGGGTTGGTATGTTAGGAGTATCGTGGTATGTGGTATGTGATAAGTGGTAAGTGATAAGGGATACGTGCATATTCATCTTCTATCTCATAACACATATCACCTGCTTGTCTTCTCGCTTG